>NZ_DAOLKE010000073.1:0-13257 GCF_035331805.1 Plasticicumulans sp.
GCAAGAAGGTCTGGGAAAACAACAACTGCATCGGCTGCCACACGCTGCTCGGCGAAGGCGCGTATTTCGCGCCCGAACTCGGCAACGTCTACAAGCGCTTCGGCAACAGCACCGAGGCGATCAAGGCCTTCATCCGGAGCCGGCCGGAAAACGGCGTGCCGGGCCGGCGCTCGATGCCGCAGTTCCACCTGACGGATCAGGAACTCGAAGGCATCGCGCAATTCCTGAAGTACAGCTCCGAAATCAACACCGCCAACTGGCCGCCGAACATCCAGGGCTGATCCGCCTGCGCCCGCCCGAGGACATCACGTCATGCAATACCTGTCGCAAAAGGTCGCGAAACCGTATTTCGTCGCCGCGATCGGGCTGTTCGCCGGCCAGATCCTGTTCGGCCTGATCATGGGCATCCAGTATCTGGTCGGAGACTTCCTGTTCCCGGCCATTCCGTTCAACGTGGCCCGCATGGTCCACACCAATCTGCTGATCGTCTGGCTGCTGTTCGGCTTCATGGGCGCGAGCTATTACCTCGTGCCCGAGGAGGCCGAGCGCGAGCTCGAAAGCCCGCTGCTCGCGAAGATCCTGTTCTGGGTGTTCCTGATCGCCGGCGCGCTGACCGTCGTCGGTTATCTGGCCGTGCCGTATGCGTCGCTCGCGAAGCTGACCGGCAATGACGTGCTGCCGACCATGGGCCGCGAATTCCTCGAACAGCCGACCATCACCAAGGTCGGCATCGTCGTGGTCGCGCTCGGTTTCCTCTACAACGTCGGCCTGACCATCCTCAAGGGCCGCAAGACCGTCATCAACCTGGTGCTGCTGACCGGACTCGCCGGGCTGGCCGTGCTGTTCCTGTTCTCGTTCTACAACCCCGATAACCTGGTGCTCGACAAGTTCTACTGGTGGTGGGTCGTGCACCTGTGGGTCGAGGGCGTCTGGGAGCTGATCCTCGGTTCGATCCTCGCCTTCGTGCTGATCAAGGTCACCGGCGTCGATCGCGAGATCATCGAGAAGTGGCTGTACGTGATCATCGCGATGGCGCTGATCACCGGCATCATCGGCACCGGCCACCACTACTTCTGGATCGGCACGCCGGAGTACTGGCAGTGGCTCGGCTCGGTGTTCTCGGCGATGGAACCGCTGCCGTTCTTCGCGATGACGGTGTTCGCGTTCAACATGGTCAACCGCCGCCGCCGCGAGCACCCGAACCAGGCCGCGACGCTGTGGGCGCTCGGCACCTCGGTGATGGCCTTCCTCGGCGCCGGCGTCTGGGGCTTCCTGCACACGCTCGCGCCGGTCAACTACTACACGCACGGCACGCAGATCACCGCCGCGCACGGCCACATGGCCTTCTACGGCGCCTACGTGATGATCGTGCTGACCATCATCAGCTACGCGATGCCGATGCTGCGCGGCCAGACCGCCGCCAACAGCCGCCGCTCGCAGGTGCTGGAGATGTGGTCGTTCTGGCTGATGACGGTGTCGATGGTGTTCATCACGCTGTTCCTGACCGGCGCCGGCATCCTGCAGGTCTACCTGCAGCGCTACAGCGCCCAGCCGCTGCCGTTCATGGTCGTGCAGGAGCAGATCAGCCTGTTCTACTGGCTGCGGCTGATCGCCGGCCTGGTGTTCACCATCGGCCTCGGTGCCTACATCGCGAGCTTCTTCGTCGGGCGCACCGAGCCGGAAGCGGTGGCGATGAAGTCGGTACCGGTGACGGCCTGAAGCCCCGGCCGGCCCCGGGCGTGAGGGACGACCGTCCCTCACGCCTTTTTCATCCGGGTCCCGGGTGCCGCGCGGATGGTCCTTTGGCTGCGCGGTGCTCCCCTGCCCTTTCCCCTGCCCCGTCCCGGAGCCGCCATGTCCGAGCTTCCGTATTACGCCCCGGCCGGCAACGAGATCGCGCTGTTCGAGGCCGCCTGGCGCGAGCGGCTGCCGGTGCTGCTCAAGGGCCCGACCGGCTGCGGCAAGACGCGCTTCGTCGCACACATGGCCGCCCGCCTCGGCCGGCCGCTGTATACGGTCGCCTGCCACGACGACCTGACCGCCGCCGATCTGGTCGGCCGGCACCTGATCGGCGACGGCGGCACCTGGTGGAGCGACGGGCCGCTGACGCGCGCGGTGCGCGAGGGTGCGATCTGCTACCTCGACGAAGTCGTCGAGGCGCGCAAGGACACCACCGTCGTGCTGCACCCGCTGACCGACGACCGGCGCATCCTGCCGATCGAGCGCACCGGCGAAACCCTCGCCGCACCGGCGGAATTCATGCTCGTGGTCTCATACAACCCCGGCTACCAGAACCTGCTGAAGGGCCTGAAGCCCTCGACCCGCCAGCGCTTCGTGGCGATGGCCTTCGACTACCCGGACGCGGCACGCGAGCGCGAAATCCTGATGCGCGAGGCCGGCATCGACGCCGGGCTGGCCGAGCGCCTCGTGCGCCTCGGCCACGGCCTGCGTGCGCTGAAGGATCACGACCTCGACGAGGGCGCCTCGACGCGGCTGCTGATCTACGCCGCGACGCTGATGCGCGCCGGCCTCGCGCCGCGCGCCGCCTGCCGGGCGGCGCTCATCGAACCGCTGACCGATGACACGGCCACGCTGCTCGCGCTGCAGGAAGTCGTCGATGTCGCGTTTCCCGGCTGAGCGCAGGCCCGATGCCGACGGCCGCCGGCTGGCGGTGCGCGCGCAGGCGCTGTACCTCGCCAACCTGCTGATCCTGCCGGGCCTCGCGTTCGCGGCGCTGCTGTGGCTGCGCCGCCGGCGTGCCGGTGTGCCGCTGCTCGCGCAAGCGCACCTCGATGCGGCGCTGCACGCGAGCCTCTGGGCACTGGCCCTGCTGCCGGGCGTGGCCGGGCTGCTGGTGCTGGTCGCCGGTCTGCGTGCGCCGGCGACCTGGATGACGCTGATCCTGTGGGTGGTCAGCATGCACACGGCGCTGGTGCTCTGGGGGCTGCTGGCGCTGGCCGCGGCCCTGGCAGGACGGCTGCCGCCGCCGCCGTGGCGCGGCCGCATCAGCGGGTGAGCGCGATCACGCGCGAACGGCCTGTCCTGCCCGTCCTGTCTCTGCCTATCCTTCTCCCGCGCCCGGCCGGGCCCTGCCGAGCCGGTGCGTGCGGCCGGCACGAAACAGCTGCAACAAGCGATTTCATCCGGCATTGAGGTTTTCCGGTACCGTCGCGCTGCCGCGCGCAGCGGATCCCGGCATTCGCGAACGCTGACTTTGCGGCTAGCCTTGCGCGCGGCATGTCCGCCCCGCCCCGAACCCGCTCTTCTGGTCCGGCATGCCGTTTCCGGCCCCAGTGCTGCCGTCGGTTTCGTCGATGAACGCCGCCCCCCTCACTGTACCGCCCGCCCCCCTGACGGCAGCCCTGCTGCTTGCCGCAGCCTATGTGCTTGCCGGCGCGGCCGGGCTGGCGCTGGCGCTGCCGCCCGATACCGAGATCGCCGTCTGGCCGGCGGCCGGTGTCGCCGCCGGCGGCCTGCTCGCCGGCGGCCTGCGGCTGTGGCCGGCGGTGTGGATCGGCTCCTTCGTGATCAACCTGTGGCTGCGCCTGAGCCTGCTCGGCCAGCCGCCGACGGCCTCGGCGTTCCTGATTCCGGCCGGCATCGCCTGCGGGGCCGCCGCGCAGGCCTGGGTCGGCGCGCGGCTGAGCGCGGCGCTGCTCGCGCGCCCGCACCCGCTCGCGCACGGCACCGAGACGCTGTCCTTCCTGCTGCGCGTCGGACCGCTCGCCTGCCTGATCAGCGCCACGACCGCCACGCTCCTGCTGGTCGCCAGCGCCTCGGTGCCGGTCGAGGCCGCGGGCGGGCTGTTCTGGACCTGGTGGTGCGGCGATACGCTCGGCGTGCTGCTGTTCACGCCGATCGTGCTGGCCTGGATGGCGCCGGCGCACCGCGACTGGCATGCGCGCCGGCGGCTGCTGAGCCTGCCGCTCGTGGCCTCGCTGCTGCTGACCACGACGGCCGTGCATCAGGCGAGCGAGGCCGAACGCCGGCGCACCGAGCAGGATTTCGAACGCCAGGCGCTGCCGCTCGCGACCGCGATCATCGGCACGCTGCAGCGCCACGTCGAGGCCGTGCAGTCGCTCGCCGACTTCCTCGCTGCCGTGCCGCCGGAGCCACAGGCCTTCCGCCGCTATGCGACCGGCCAGATCGCACGGCTGCCGGGCCTGCGCGTGCTGCAGTGGTCGCCGCGCGTGCCGGCGGCGGCACTGGCGGAATTCGAGGCCGCCCAGCGCGACGCCGGCCGCCCGGGCTACCGGGTGTTCTCGATCGACGATGCCAGCGGCAGGCGCGTGCCGCTGCCGGCGCTGCCGGCGTATTACCCGATCCAGTTCAACGAGCCTGCGACCGGCAACGAGGCGGCGCTCGGTCTCGATGTCCACGCCCGCCGCATCTCGCGCCCGGCGCTGGAACAGTCGCGCCGCAGCGGCAGCGTCGCGGTCACGCCCGGCCTGCGCCTGGTGCAGGAGACCGGCGAGCAGACCGGCGTCGTGTTCTATCAGGCGGTGCCGCCGGGCCGCCCCGGTTCCGAACCGAACGGCTTCGCCGGCGGCGTGCTCAGGCTCGGCGACACGCTGGCCGCGGCGATCGCGCCGCTGCCGCGCAGCGCCCTGATCGTGCGCCTGACCGACGAGACCCAGGGCGCGCCGCTGCCGCTGCAGGTCGACCCCGACTGGCCGGCGCACCTGTCCGCCGGCCAGCACTGGAGCCAGCCGCTGGTGGTCGGCGATCGCCAGTGGCGGCTGGAGATCGCGCCGCGCCAGGCGCTGCCGACCGGCCAGCACGGACCGGTCGCGCACGCGGTGCAGGCCGGTGCGCTGCTGTTCAACGGCGTGCTCGCGGCCTTCCTGCTCGTGACCTCGGGGCGCACGACGCTGATCGAGAACATCATCGCCACGCGCACGCAGCGCCTGCAGCGCGAGATCGAGGACCGCCGCCGCGCCGAGGCCGGGCTGCGGCAGGCGGCGATCGTCTACGAGTACACGCGCGAGGGCATCCTGGTGCTCGATGCCAACGGCCGCGTGCAGGCGGTGAACCCGGCCTTCGAGCGCATCAGCGGTTTCACGCTCGCGCAGTGGCAGGGCCGGCGCCCGCAGAAGCTGTTCGTGCCGCGCCAGCGCCGGCGGCTGCTCGCCGACATCCGCCGCACGCTCGCCTCCGGCGGCCACTGGCAGGGCGAGACCTGGAACCTCGATCACGAAGGCTCGCCGTATCCGTCCTGGCTGACGGTCAGCGCCGTACCGGGCGAGAACGGCCAGCCCGGCGGCTACATCGCGGTGTTCTCGGACATCTCGACGATCAAGCAGTCGCAGGCGGAACTCGAACACCTCGCCCACCACGACCCGCTGACCGGGCTGCCGAACCGGCTGCTGCTCGGGGCGCGCCTGAGCCACGCGATCCTGCGCGCCCGGCGCGAGGGCGAGCGCATGGCGCTGATGTTCCTCGATCTCGACCGCTTCAAGATCGTCAACGACAGCCTCGGCCACCGCATCGGCGACCGGCTGCTGGTGGCGGCGGCGGCACGGCTCGCCGAGGGCCTGCGCGCCAGCGACACGCTGGCGCGCCTCGGCGGCGACGAGTTCGTGCTGCTGGTCGATCGCATCGCCGATCCGGAGGTGGTCGGCCGGCTGGCGACGCGCCTGGTCGAGGCCTGCAACGCCCCGTTCACGATCGACGAGCACGAGCTCTACCTCGGGGCCAGCGTCGGCATCGCGCTGTATCCCGATGACGGGCTCGACGCCGAAACGCTGCTGCGCAACGCCGACGCCGCGATGTACGAGGCCAAGGCCCACGGGCGCAACACCTACCGCTACTACCTGCCGAGCCTGACCGACAGTGCCGAGGCGCGCGTGCGCATCGAGGGGGAACTGCGCCGCGCGCTCGCCCACGGCGAACTGCGCCTGCACTACCAGCCGCAGGTCGAACTCGCCGATGCCCGCGTGATCGGCTGCGAGGCGCTGGTGCGCTGGCAGCATCCGACCCGCGGGCTGGTGCCGCCGAACGACTTCCTGCCGCTCGCCGAGGACACCGGCCTGATCCTGCCGATCGGCGCCTGGGTGCTCGACGAGGCCTGCCGCCAGGCGCGCGCCTGGCTGGATGCCGGCCACGAACTGCGCGTGGCGGTCAACATCGCCGTGCCGCAGGTCATGCGTCAGGACCTGCCGGCGCTGGTCTCGGAAATCCTCGCGCGCCACCGCCTGCCGGCGCGCTATCTGGAGCTGGAGCTGACCGAATCGCTGCTGCTGCGCGATCCGGAGCGCGGCGCACACGTCATGTCGCAGCTCGCCGAGCTCGGCGTCGGGCTGGCGATCGATGACTTCGGCACCGGCTATTCCTCGCTCGCCTACCTCAAGCGCCTGCCGATCGACCGGCTGAAGATCGACCGGCTGTTCGTGCGCGAGCTGCCCGAGGACAGCGACGACTGCGCGATCGTGCGCGCGACGCTGGACATGGCCAGTCACCTGCGCCTGTCGGTGGTCGCCGAAGGCGTCGAGACCGCCGCGCAGGCGGAATTCCTGCTCGCGCACGGCTGCGGTCACGCCCAGGGCTGGCGCTACGGCAAGGCCGTGCCGCCCGCGGAGTTCCCGCTGGTGCCGGTGCTGGTAGTACCCCCGGATACCCCTTAGGGATCAGTCTCCTGTGTGCCCGGGCGCGGCTTGATGAGCGTCAAGGGTCGGCCCCGCCCCCCGGGCGTCAGATAGCCGCGGCAAGCAGGCGCAACGGTCGCATCCGCTCGACCGCAGCGCACGAGTTCCGCAGCCATCCGCAAGTCGCACGGGGGAGCACCAGAACATGAATCAGCCGAAACACCGCAGCACGGCCCCGCTGCTGGCCGTCACGTCGATCGCCCTCGGCCTCGGCCTCGCGCCCGGCAGCGCGCACGCCGAGGACGCCAGCCACCCGGGCGTCGGCCAGGGCGAGGTCCGCTATCAGGGCGCGCCGAGCGGCATCGACGCCGCGCAGGCGAAGGACCAGAACGCCGGCGCGCCGCAGATGACGGCCGAGGAGTTCGCGCAGGCCAAGAAGATCTTCTTCGAGCGCTGCGCCGGCTGCCACGGCGTGCTGCGCAAGGGCGCGACCGGCAAGCCGCTGACGCCCGATGTCACGCGCGCACGCGGCACCGATTACCTGAAGGTGTTCATCAACTACGGCTCGCCGGCCGGCATGCCGAACTGGGGCAGCTCGGGCGAGCTGACCGAGCAGCAGGTCGACATGATGGCGCGCTACATCCAGATCGAGCCGCCGCTGCCGCCCGAATTCGGCATGAAGGAAATGAAGGACACCTGGAAGGTCATCGTGCCGCCCGCGCAGCGCCCGACGAAGAAGATGAATGCCTTCAACATCCAGAACATCTTCTCGGTGACGCTGCGCGACTCCGGCGAGGTGGCGCTGGTCGACGGCGACACCAAGCAGATCATCAACATCGTCAAGACCGGCTACGCCGTGCACATCTCGCGGCTGTCGGCCTCGGGCCGCTACCTGTACGTGATCGGCCGCGATGCGCGCATCAACCTGATCGACCTGTGGATGGAGAAGCCCGACAACGTCGCCGAGATCAAGATCGGCCTCGAAGCGCGCTCGGTCGATACCTCGAAGTTCAAGGGCTACGAGGACAAGTTCGCGATCGCCGGCTCCTACTGGCCGCCGCAGTTCGTGATCATGAACGGCGACACGCTGGAGCCGAAGAAGATCGTCTCGACGCGCGGCATGACCGTCGACACGCAGGACTACCACCCCGAGCCGCGCGTCGCCGCGATCGTCGCCTCGCACGAGCACCCGGAGTTCATCGTCAACGTCAAGGAGACCGGCAAGATCCTGCTGGTCAACTACGCCGACATCGACAACCTGCAGGTCACCGAGATCGGCGCCGCGCGCTTCCTGCACGACGGCGGCTGGGACGCGACGCACCGCTACTTCCTGACCGCCGCGAACAAGTCCAACAAGGTCGCCGTGGTCGACTCCAGGGAGCGCAAGCTCGCCGCCCTCGTCGATGTCGGCGCGATCCCGCACCCGGGGCGCGGCGCGAACTTCGTCGATCCGCAGTTCGGTCCGGTCTGGGCCACCAGCCACCTCGGCGATGACAGCATCTCGCTGATCGGCACCGACCCAACCAGACACAAGGCCCAGGCCTGGAAGGTCGTGCGCACGCTGAAGGGTCAGGGGGGCGGTTCGCTGTTCATCAAGACCCACCCGCAGTCGAGCCACCTGTACGTCGACACCGCGCTGAACCCGGATCCGAAGATCAGCCAGTCGACGCTGGTCTACGACCTGAAGGATCTCGCCAAAGCGCCGGTGGTGCTGCCGATCGCCGACTGGGCCGAGCTCGGCGAGGGCCCGAAGCGCGTCGTGCAGCCCGAGTACAACAAGGACGGCAACGAGGTCTGGTTCTCGGTCTGGAACGGCAAGGACCAGAAGTCGGCGCTCGTCGTCGTCGACGACCGGACGCTGAAGCTCAAGACCGTCATCAAGGACGCGAAGCTGATCACGCCGACCGGCAAGTTCAACGTCTACAACACGCAGCACGACGTGTACTGAGCCAGCAGCGAGCCGCTCCCCGGCGGATCGGGGGGGGAAGCGTCGCGCCAGTCTCACGGCGGGGGCGGACCGGTCCTGCGGTCCGCCCCCGCTTTTTTTCGCGGCGACCGTCCCGGCCGGCTGCGGTTCTTCCGGCTCCGCAGCCGCCCCGGCGCGCCGATCGTTCCCGGCTCCGGCTGCCGATCCTCCCCGGCGCGCCTGCGCGCGCATGCCCTGAAAAAATCTAAGCCGCGGCTTGTATTTTTTCATAATTATGATGTAATCACACCATCATCACCGAACCGCGGAGTCCCCGGATCATGAGCACCCCGCCTTCCCCCCGCAGCCCGCGCCCGCGCAAGGTCGCGATGTACGAGGATGTCGCCGAGCGCGTGCGCCAGAAGATCTACGACCACGAACTCGCCCCCGGCGACTGGATCGACGAACCGGCGCTCGCCGCCGAGTTCGGCATCAGCCGCACGCCGCTGCGCGAGTGCCTGAAGCTGCTCGCCGCCGAGGGGCTGGTGCAGATCGACCCGGGGCGCGGTGCCAGCGTCACCAAGCTCACGCTCGAAGACCTCAACGAGCTGTTCCCGGTCATGGCGATGCTCGAAGGCCGCTGCGCCTTCGAATGCGCGCGCAAGCTCGATGCCGAGCGCCTCCGGACGCTCGAAACCCTGCACGAGGCGCTCGAGACCGCCGCCGCCGCCGGCGACGTGGCCGCGTACTACGCGAGCAACTACGTCTTTCACCGCACGGTGCAGGACTTCGCCGGCAACCCGTGGCTGACGCGCGTGACCAACGACCTGCGCCGCATCCTGAAGATGCACCGCGGCCGCCAGCTGCTGCTGCCGGGGCGGCTGCAGGAATCGCTGTCCGAACACCGCGCGCTGATCGAGTGCTTCCGGGGCCACGACGCCGGGCGCGCCGAGCGCGTGATGAACCAGCACCTGCTGCACCAGCGCGTCGCGCTGGTCCGCTACATCGAATCCGGCGGCAGCCTCAACGGCCCGGCGCGGCTGCCGGACACGCCCGGCGCCGCCAGTGCACCGAATCCGCCGTATCCGAACCCGCAGGACGCCATCGCCTGATGCGCTGCCCGCCGCCCGCGCCGACAGAGCGCCCGCCGGAGTCTCCGGCAGGACCGGGCGGCAGACCACCGAGGAGCCCCGTCATGTCGCGACCTCCCGCCACACCGCCGCCCCGCGGCTGATTCCCCCGCTTCACCGATCCCGGAACGCCGTCCGACCGGCGCGCGCAGGCTGCGTGCGCCCGGTCCCTGCCGGCCGCGCTCCGGCCCCGAACCGCCCGACCGAGGAGGTGCCCCGCACCCGCCCGCCGATCCGTCGTGCCCGTCTTCGCCCGTCGTGCCCGGAGACATCCCTGAGAACAGGCGGCCGGAGAGCCGTCGCTCCAAACCTGCACAACCTGCCCCACCCGCCCACCAAGCGAGGAGATTTGCCATGGTCATCTACGGAGTAGCCCTGCTGTCGATCTGCACGCTGATCGGCATGTTCGCCGGCGACCTGCTCGGCCAGCTCATCGGCGTCAAGGCCAACGTCGGCGGCGTCGGATTCGCGATGCTGCTGCTGATCCTGATCTCGGACCGGCTGCGCCGGGACCTGAAGCTCGTACCGATGTCGCAGCGCGGCATCGAGTTCTGGAGCGCGATGTACATCCCGATCGTCATCGCGATGGCCTCGACGCAGAACGTCGCCGCCGCGATCAAGGGCGGTCCGGCCGCGCTGCTGGCCGGCGTCATCGCGACGATCGCCTGCGCGGCGCTGATTCCGGTGCTGGATCGCTGGGGCCGGCCGAAGCCGGCGGTGAGCGGCAACAGCGCCTCCCTGTCCACGACGGTCATCGCCTCCGGCGAACGGTGAGCATCATGTACGAAACCCTGGAAACCCTGCTCGGCAAGAACGGCCTGCTGACCGCATTCGCGGTGGTCGGCGCCACCATGTGGCTGTCGTACTGGCTGTCCGACCGCCTGACCCGCGGCCGCATCCACGGCTCGGCGATCGCGATCCTCGCCGGTCTCGTGCTCGCCTACGTCGGCGGCGTCGCCGCCGGCGGCAAGAACGGCCTGGCCGACCTCAAGCTGTTCTCCGGCCTCGGCCTGATGGGCGGCGCGATGCTGCGCGATTTCGCAATCGTCGCGACCGCGTTCGGCGTCAGCTTCGACGAACTGAAGAAGTGCGGGCTGAGCGGCGTGCTGTCGCTGCTGGTCGGGGTGGTCGTGTCCTTCGTGCTCGGGGCCGCGGTCGCGTATGGCTTCGGCTACACCGACGCCGTCAGCATGACCACGATCGGCGCCGGTGCCGTGACCTACATCGTCGGCCCGGTCACCGGCGCGGCGATCGGCGCGAGTTCCGAGGTCATCGCGCTCAGCATCGCTGCCGGTCTGGTCAAGTCGGTGCTGGTCATGATCGGCACGCCCTTCGTCGCGAAGTGGATCGGCCTCGACAACCCGCGGACCGCGATGATCTTCGGCGGCATGATGGGCACGACCAGCGGCGTCTGCGGCGGTCTGGCCGCGACCGATCCGAAGCTCGTGCCCTACGGCGCGATGACCTCGACCTTCTACACCGGCCTCGGCTGCCTGATGGGCCCGTCGGTGCTGTTCCTCGCCACGCGGGCGATGTTCGGCTGAAAGCTGCCGGCACGGTGCCGGTCCGTCCCCCTTCGTGTCCGTAATTTCAAGATAATTTTATTAAGATCATCTTGTCATCACGGAAACCGGACGGATCGCACCGGCAGGCACCACCCCGATCCCCTGCCCTGCTCCAAGGAGTGCGATGACCATGAATGCCCCCCTCACGCCCCCGCGCCGCTGGGACACGCAATCGCAGAACCGCGCCGCCCGCCTCGGACGCGCCGCCGCTTTCGCCCGCGGCCGGCACGTCGCCGCCGCCGATGCCCGCGCGCTGCTCGAAGCCGTGCTGGAGCCCGGCGACCGCGTCTGCCTCGAAGGCAACAACCAGAAGCAGGCCGACTTTCTCGCGAAGACGCTGGTCACGGTCGACCCGGCGCGTGTCCACGACCTGCACATGGTGCAGTCGGTGCTGGCGCTGCCCGAGCACATCGACGTGTTCGAGCGCGGCATCGCGACGAAGCTCGACTTCTCGTTCTCCGGCCCGCAGGGCGCGCGGCTCGCGAAGCTCGTCAGCGCCGGGCGCATCGACATCGGCGCGATCCACACCTACCTCGAACTGTTCGGCCGCTACTTCACGGACCTCACCCCGCGCGTCAGCCTGATCGCCGCGCAGGCCGCCGATGCCGCCGGCAACCTCTACACCGGCCCGAACACCGAGGACACGCCGGTGATCGTCGAGGCGACGGCCTTCAAGCGCGGCATCGTCATCGCGCAGGTCAACGAGGTCGTCGACACGCTGCCGCGCATCGACATCCCGGCCGACTGGGTGGACTTCGTGATCCCGGCGCCGACCCCGGCCTACGTCGAGCCGCTGTTCACGCGCGATCCGGCGCAGATCAGCGAGGTGCAGGTGCTGATGGCGATGATGGCCATCCAGGGCATCTACGCCGAATACGGCGTGCAGCGCCTGAACCACGGCATCGGCTTCGATACGGCGGCGATCGAGCTGCTGCTGCCGACCTACGGCGAGTCGCTGGGCCTGAAGGGCAAAATCTGCCGGCACTGGGCGCTGAACCCGCATCCGGCGCTGATCCCGGCGATCGAGGCCGGCTGGGTGGAGTCCGTGCATTCCTTCGGCGGCGAACTCGGCATGGAGGCCTACACGGCGGCGCGCCCCGACGTGTTCTTCACCGGCCCGGACGGCAGCATGCGTTCGAACCGCGCGCTGTGTCAGGCCGCCGGCCACTACGCCTGTGATCTGTTCATCGGCTCGACGCTGCAGATCGATCTCGCCGGCAACAGCTCGACCGCGACGCTCGGGCGCATCGCCGGCTTCGGCGGCGCGCCGAACATGGGCGCCGATGCACGCGGCCGCCGGCACGCGAGTCCGGCCTGGCTCAAGGCCGGCGAGCAGGCACGCGCCGGCAGCAGCCGGATGCCGCGCGGCCAGAAGCTCGTCGTGCAGATGGTCGAGACCTTCCGCGAGCACATGGCGCCGGCCTTCGTCGAACAGCTCGATGCCTGGGAACTGGCCGAGCAGGCCGGCATGCCGCTGCCGCCGGTGATGATCTACGGCGAGGACGTCACCCACATCCTGACCGAGGAAGGCATCGCCAACCTGCTGCTCTGCCGCACGGCCGGGGAGCGCGAACAGGCGATCCGCGGTGTGGCCGGCTACACGGCGGTCGGACTCGGCCGCGACCGGCGTGCCGTCGAGAACCTGCGCGACCGCGGCGTGATCCGCCGGCCCGAGGACCTCGGCATCGACAAGCGCCTCGCGAGCCGCGACCTGCTGGCCGCGAAGTCGATGAAGGACCTCGTGCGCGCCTCCGGCGGCCTGTACGACCCGCCGAAGCGCTTCCGCAACTGGTGATGCCGATGCGCGGTGCCTGCGGCAGGACGCATCGAAGCGCGGTTTCGCCCCCGCTCGCCAACCCCTCTCCCGCGAGGGCCGAGGGACTGAAAGACGCGCTCCCGCCGTGCGCCCGCCTCACCCCCGGCCGTCCGACGGCCACCGGCCTGAACCTCCCGGAGACCCGTGATGGAAACCTTGCGTTTTGAATACCTCGGCGGCACGCCGCCCGCCGTCCAGGCCCCGACGCTGACCGGCGTGGTCGGCTCCGGCAACCTCGAAGTGCTGGTCGAGGCCG
>NZ_DAOLKE010000074.1:0-8046 GCF_035331805.1 Plasticicumulans sp.
GCCGCCGACTGGCAGGCGGCAGCGCCGGCCGCGCTCGCGGCGACCCTGCTCGCACGCCGCTCGGGCGATCGCGTGCGCGACCTGCCGGAAGAACTCTGCCGGCGCGTCGGCGCGCGGCTGCGCGCGACGCGCCAGCCCGAGAGCTGGGTGCGCATGGTCGAGGCAGTCGTCGAACTCGACGAGGCCGACCGCAAGCGCGTGTTCGGCGAGGCGCTGCCGCCGGGGCTGCGGCTGGCCGGTTGAGGCGCGCAGCGAATCCGTGGCCGCGCGCGACGAAATCAGTGGCCGGAGATCGTGTGCTTCGGCAGATGCAGGCTGCCGGGAAGCCGGATGGCGGGCAGCGTCAGCGCGGTGGCCGGGCCCGGCTGCGGTGCAACGACCACCGGAGCCGGCGGTTTCGGCCAGCCACTGCCGTCGATGCCGTCCTGCGTGCCGTCGTAGCTGGCGAAGGTGCTGCCGGAGTCGTCGCCGTTGCGGTTCGCGATCGAATTGCGCACGGAATTCTCATAGCGGCCGCTGTATTTGCCGATCAGGTCCTTGAAGCGCCCGTATTCGCCGTAGTTGTCGCCGCTGCCAGGATTCGCGCTGCCGGCGGACGGCAGGATGGTGCTGCTGTAGCCATGTCGGGTCAGGACCAGCGCCGCATCGATTTCATTGTGATTGACCAGTTCGCCGCCGGTCGGCCGGACGCTGGTCAGCGACATCGGTGCCGGGGCTGCCTGCACCGGGGCATGCAGCAGTCCGGCGTTGAAAAACAACTGCTGTTCCAGGGTGCCGTCGAAATAGGCATCGGTGCTGCCGGCGGCACTGAGGGGTACGTAGGCCGGGGGGGCGGCCGCGAGCGGCGAATGTCCGTGCAAGCCGGGTGGCAGCGACTGGGCCGCAACCGAAGCGGCACCGAGCAAGGCCAGCAGGGCGAGGGGCAGGCGGCCCGAGCCGGTGAATGTCATGGCGATCCTCCTGCTGCACGCCTCGGTGCAGCTTGCGGTCAGGGACGATCTGTTCCGGCCAGCATAGCGCCGGCTCCGTGGCCTGCCGGCCGGATCAGGGCGTCGTGCGCACCTCGAAACCGAGCCGGCCGATGCGCTGGCCGCCGCGGGTCTCGGCGGTCACGGTCCAGTAGCCGGCCGGAGCCTCGTCGAACCGGCGCTTGAAGGTCCAGGTCCGGTAACCGGCCTCGCGCCCGCCGGTGATCTCGATCGGGATGCGCTCGAACTCGACGCCATCGTGGCGCCAGACGTGGAACACCGGCTCCTTGAGGCCGGCCGGTGCGCGCAGCGCCATGTAGGCATAGACGCCCTGCTGCAGCCGGGCCGGGCTCAGCACGACGGCGACCTCGCCGGGGCGCAGCTGCCTGCGGTCGAACTGCTGCGTGATCGCGCCGCTGGTCATCCACAGCGTGATCGGCGGCACCCAGGGCCGGATCGCCCACAGCGCCGCGACCGCGCCGAGCAGCAGCACGATCCTGCCCCAGCGCCGCCAGCCCCAGCGCAGGCGGATGAAGCCCTGCGCGGCGACGACGAAGCCGGTCGCGAGCGCCAGCCGGTAACCGCTGACGGTATCGAGCCGGAACACCACCGGCGCGAAGGCCTGCATCGCCAGGAAGGCGACGAGGCCGTGGAAGGCATAGAAGCGCCAGCGCCGCGGGCACACGTAGCGGAAGTACAGCGGGTCGATCAGCGAGACCAGGCAGAGGATCGCCACCGCGCCGGTGAACAGCGCCTGACCCGTGCCCCAGTCGGTGGCGCGCAGCAGGAAGGGCAGGCCGAAGAACAGGGTCTCCTGATGCACGGCCTGCGTCGCGTAGCGCGCCAGCCGCCGCGACAGCCGCCAGCCGCGCATCGGCTTCAGCCACGGCTCGGCGAGCAGCCAGACCCAGCTCGCGAACACCGTGAACACCAGCCAGGCGGCGAGTCTGTCGGTGCGCTCGATCAGCGCGTAGCTGGCGACGCCGATCGCGAAGGCGAGATACGGCCACGCGAAGTGCAGCACGCGCACCGCGGCGCGCAGGCGCGGGCGTTCGGCGAGCCACGGCGAGTCGATCACCGGCCGGTTCCGGCGGACCGCACCGGCATCAGAAGCCGGTCAGCACGTCGACGCCCTCGGCATCGAGCATGCGCACGAGCGCGATCAGCGGCAGGCCGACCAGCGCGTCCGGGTCGGCCCCGAGGATCGCCTCGAACAGCGCGATGCCGAGCCCTTCGCATTTGAAGCTGCCGGCGCAGTCGTAGGGCTGCTCGCGGCGCAGGTAGCACTCGATCTGCTGCGGCAGCAGCTCGCGAAAGCGCACGACGGTTTCGGCGACTTCGAGCTGCGTGCCGCCGCCATCGGCATCGAGCAGGCACAGGCCGGTCAGGAAGTGCAGCTCCCGGCCGCTCGCCTGCGCGAGCTGTTCGCGGGCGCGTTCGTGCGTGCCGGGCTTGCCGAGGATCGCGCCGTCGAGCAGCGCCACCTGATCGGAGCCGATCACCAGCGCGCCGGGCTCGCGCTGCGCGACCGCCGCCGCCTTGGCGAGCGACAGGCGCGCGACCAGCCCGCGCGGCGATTCGCCGTTGCGCGGGGTTTCGTCGGTGCCGGGAGCGACGCAGGCGAAGGGCAGGCGCAGGCGTTCGAGCAGCGCGCGGCGGTACGGCGAGGTCGAGGCGAGCAGCAGGCGCCGGCCGTCGGGCAGGCAGGCATCGGTCATCGGAATCAGGCCTCGCGGCAGGGCAGAGGCCCCAGCGTAGGGAGCGGCGGGGCCGCGCGGCAACGGGCCGGCGCGTTTTGACTTGCCCGGGGTGAACCCATATGATGCGCGCCCTTATGCATGCCCGCCCCCCAGACCGCTTCGATCCGTGGAAGTTCGCCGTCAACGGCGGGACGCTCGCGGGCGAGTGGCCGGTGGCGACGCTGGCGCGCTTCGCGGAACTCCTGCACGAACCCGTTGGCAGCGTGCGCTGGCGACTCGCCGGCGAGCGTGATGCCGATGGCCGCAAGCTGGTGCATGTGTGGCTCGATGCCGAACCCCGGCTGAGCTGCCAGCGCTGCCTGGGGCCGGTGACGCTGGCCGTGCAGGTCGATGCCCTGCTCGCGCCGATCGCCGCCGAGTCGCAGGCCCCCCAGCTGCCGGCGCAGTACGAGCCGCTGCTCGCCGGCGACGAGGGCGTGTCGATCGCGGAACTGCTGGAGGATGAACTGATCCTCGCGCTGCCGCTGGTCGCGATGCATGAAGATGAACGCGAGTGCGCAGCCGGCGGCTACGCCTTGCCGCCGACTGCCGGGCCGGCACCGGTCGCGGACGGGAAACCGAACCCGTTCGCGGCGCTGTCGACCCTGTTGAAAAACCCGAAGGACGCCTGAGCGTCCTTCCACCGGAAACCTCCGGCACCCAATCAGGAGTCCCGATCATGGCCGTCCAGCAGAACCGCAAGTCCCGTTCGCGTCGCGACATGCGCCGCTCCCACGACCACCTCGAAGCCAGCACGCTGTCGGTCGACCGCACCAGCGGCGAGACCCACCTGCGTCACCACGTGTCCCCGGACGGCTTCTATCGCGGCCGTCGCGTGATCGCCGCCAAGGCTGAAGAGTGAGACCGGCCGGCACCATGCCGGCCCGAGCGCAGACGAGCCTCCCTAGCGGAGGCTTCGTCGTTATGGCCGCACGTGTGCGCCGCGTGTGTCACGGAAAGCAGCCGAAATGACCCGACCGATCACGATCGCGCTCGACGCGATGGGCGGCGACTTCGGACCCGAGGTCGTCGTCCCCGCAGCACTCGATTTTCTGGAAGCGCGCACGGATCTGCAGCTGATCCTCGTCGGCCGTCCCGACGTGCTCGAAGCCCGTCTTGCCGCCTGCGGCGGACTCGGCCGTGCCGGCCTGAGCATCCATGCCGCGAGCGAGGTCGTCGGCATGGACGAGCCGCCGGCGCAGGCGCTGAAGCACAAGAAGGACTCCTCGATGCGCGTGGCGATCAACCTCGTCAAGAGCGGCGAGGCCGACGCCTGCGTCAGTGCCGGCAACACCGGCGCGCTGATGGCGACCGCACGCTTCGTGCTGCGCACGCTGCCCGGCATCGACCGGCCGGCGATCTGCACGACGCTGCCGACCGTGCACGGTCACGTGCACATGCTCGATCTCGGCGCCAACGCCGACTGCAAGTCCGATCACCTGCTGCAGTTCGCGGTGATGGGCGCGGAACTCGCCCGCGCCGTCGACGGCCTGCCGGCGCCGCGCGTCGGGCTGCTGAACATCGGCTCCGAGGACATCAAGGGCAACGAGCTGGTCAAGGAAACCCACGCGCTGCTCGGCAATTCCGATCTCAACTACATCGGCTACGTCGAGGGTGACGGCGTCTACCTGAGTCCGGTCGATGTCGTGGTCTGCGACGGCTTCGTCGGCAACGTCGCGCTGAAGACCAGCGAGGGCGTCGCCAAGCTGGTGCGCCACTTCATCGGCGAGGAATTCCGCCGCAGCCTGCCGAACAGGATCGCCGGGCTGATCGCCGGGCCGGTATTGCGGGCCTTCGCGAAACGTATCGACCCGCGCCGCTACAATGGTGCAAGCCTGCTCGGCCTCAACGGCATCGTCATCAAGAGCCATGGCGGCGCCGACCGGCTGGCCTTCGCCAATGCGCTGCGCATCGCGGCGATCGAGGTCGAGAAGAACGTCCCGGCGCTGATCAAGCATCACCTCGGCGCCCTGCATGCCGGAGGGGACGCGACGTGAAGCATGCCCGGATCATCGGCACCGGCAGCTACCTGCCCGAGCGCGTGCTCGACAACGCCGCGCTCGAAAAGCTGGTCGAGACCAGCGACGACTGGATCGTCGAGCGCACCGGCGTGCGCCGGCGCCACATCGCCGCCGAGCACGAGACCACGGCCGATCTCGCCGAGCATGCCGCGCGCGCCGCGATCGCGATGGCCGGTGTCGATCCGCTGTCGATCGACCTGATCGTCGTCGCGACCACGACGCCGGATCACGTCTTCCCGAGCGTCGCGACCCAGATCCAGGAGCGCCTCGGCTGCCACGGCTGCCCGGCCTTCGACGTGCAGGCGGTCTGTGCCGGCTTCGTGTTCGCCTTGTCGGTCGCCGACCAGTTCGTGCGCACCGGCATGAGCCGGCGGGCGCTGGTGATCGGGGCCGAGACCTTCTCGCGCATCCTCGACTACCGCGATCGCGGCACCTGCATCCTGTTCGGCGACGGTGCCGGCGCGGTGCTGCTCGACGCCGCCGAGACCCCGGGCATCATCGCCACGCACCTGCACGCCGACGGTCGCTACAAGGAACTGCTGTGGGTGCCGAACGGCGTCTCCAGCGGCTACGACGAGACGCAGAAGAACCGCGCCTACGTGTCGATGCGCGGCAACGAGGTGTTCAAGTTCGCCGTCAACACGCTCGGGCGCGTTGCCGTCGAGACCCTCGAAAAGAACGGCATCGACGCGGCCGAACTCGACTGGCTGATCCCGCACCAGGCGAACCTGCGCATCATCCAGGCGACCGCGCGCAAGCTCGGCCTGCCGATGGAGAAGGTCATCGTCACGGTCGCCGAGCACGGCAACACCTCGGCGGCCTCGGTGCCGCTCGCGCTCGATCTCGGCGTGCGCGACGGCCGCATCCGCCCCGGTCAGCTGCTGCTGCTCGAAGCCTTCGGCGGCGGCTTCACCTGGGGTTCGGCGCTGGTCCGCTACTGAGCCGCCGGCCATCCATGTCCATCCAGGCGTCCGCCGCTGCCCGGCATCCGGCTGCGTGCGGCGGCGTCACCAGCAGGGAGTCCCGCGCATGAGCACTTCGTCCACGCTCGCCTTCGCGTTTCCGGGGCAGGGTTCGCAGTCGGTCGGCATGCTCGCCGAAGCCGCCACCCGGCCCGAGGTGCGCGACACCTTCGCCGAGGCCGGCGAGGCGCTCGGCTTCGATCTCTGGCAGCTGGTGCAGGCCGGCCCCGAGGCCGAGCTGAACCGCACCGACAACACGCAGCCGGCGATGCTGGCCGCCGGCGTGGCGCTCTGGCGCGTCTGGTGCGCCGAAGGCGGTCCGCAGCCGGCGCTGCTCGCCGGTCATTCGCTCGGCGAGTACACGGCGCTGGTCGCCGCCGGCGCGCTCGGTTTCGCCGATGCCGTGCGCCTCGTGGCCGAGCGCGGCCGGCTGATGCAGGCCGCGGTGCCGGCCGGGGCCGGCGCGATGGCCGCGCTGCTCGGGCTCGACGAGCCGGCCGTGCGCGAGGCCTGCGCCGAAGCGGCACAGGGCGAGGTGGTCGAGGCCGTGAACCTCAACGCCCCCGGCCAGATCGTCATCGCCGGCGCCGCGACAGCGGTCGCACGCGCGGTCGAGGCGGCGAAGGCGCGCGGTGCCAAGCGCGCCGTCGTGCTGCCGGTCAGCGTGCCCTCGCACTGCGCGCTGATGCGCCCGGCCGCCGAGCGTCTGGCCGAACGTCTCGCTGCAGTTGACCTGCGCACGCCGTCGATCCCGGTGCTGCACAACGCCGATGTCGCCCGCCACGCCGAAGCGGACGCGATCCGCGCCGCCCTCGTGCGCCAGCTGCACAGCCCGGTGCGCTGGATCGAGACGATCGAGGCGATGGCTGCCGCCGGCATCACGACCGTCGTCGAATGCGGCCCCGGCAAGGTGCTCGCCGGCATGAACAAGCGCATCGTCAAGGGGCTCGCCGCTCCGACCATGCCCGATCTCAGCGCACTGCTCGCGGTGCTCGCCGACCAGAAGGGAGCCTGAACCCCATGAACCTCGAACAGCGCGTGGCACTCGTCACCGGCGCGAGCCGCGGCATCGGCCAGGCCATCGCCCGCGAGCTCGGCCGGCGCGGCGCGACCGTCGTCGGCACCGCGACCAGTGAATCCGGCGCCGCGGCGATCAGCGAATATCTCGCCGCCGACGGCATCCGCGGCCGCGGCCTGATGCTCAACGTCACCGACGCCGCCGCGATCGAGGCGGCGGTGAAGGCCGTCACCCAGGAGTTCGGCAGCCTGTCCATCCTCGTCAACAATGCCGGCATCACGCGCGACAACCTGCTGATGCGCATGAAGGACGAGGAATGGGACGACATCATCGCCACCAACCTGACCTCGGTGTACCGGCTCAGCAAGGCGGTGATCCGCGGCATGATGAAGGCCCGTCACGGGCGCATCATCACGGTCGGTTCGGTGGTCGGCAGCACCGGCAATCCGGGCCAGACCAATTACGCCGCCGCCAAGGCCGGCCTGCTCGGCTTCACGAAGTCGCTGGCGCGCGAGATCGGTTCGCGCGGCATCACCGTCAATGCGGTCGCGCCCGGCTTCATCGATACCGACATGACGCGTGCGCTGCCCGAGGAGGCCCGTGCGGCGCTGGTGCGCAGCATTCCGCTCGAACGGCTCGGCCGGCCCGAGGACATCGCGCATGCCGTCGCCTATCTGGCCTCGGACGAAGCCGGCTACGTGACCGGCGAAACCCTGCATGTCAATGGCGGCATGCACATGCCCTGAGCCGTGCCGCAAGGCTTCGGCCTGCCGGTTCGGTTTCGTGCAAGATCATGATGCTGCAGGGGTTTGTCGCGCTGCGATTGCACATGACGGCGCTTGGACCGGGCAAATCGTTTCACTTACAATAACCGGCGGCATTTGCCCCGAACTTCCGCTGCGAGGAAACCAATGAGCACCATCGAAGAGCGCGTCAAGAAAATCATCATGGAGCAGCTGGACGTCAAGGAGGAAGACGTCACCAGCGACGCCTCCTTCGTCGATGATCTCGGCGCCGACTCCCTCGATACCGTCGAACTGGTCATGGCGCTCGAAGAAGAATTCGAGTGCGAAATCCCCGACGAGGATGCCGAGAAGATCACGACGGTGCAGCAGGCCATCGACTACGTGACCGCGAACGCCGCCGGCAACTGAGCTGGCGACGGGTCGGGGCACTTGCGCCGCCTCGGTGGCGGCGCGGCTTCTCTACCTTCCGTAATTCCTTTCCTCACCGCCTGATGCAGTTGCCGGCCCTGCCGGCACGCGGCGCGGGTCGCAAGAGGGCCGCTGTTTGGGCACTACAGGCAAGAGACGCGTCGTCGTCACCGGACTGGGCATC
>NZ_DAOLKE010000074.1:8146-13201 GCF_035331805.1 Plasticicumulans sp.
GCGCGCATCTACTGCGAGTTCGTCGGCTTCGGCATGAGCAGCGACGCCTACCACATGACGCTGCCGATGGAAAACGGCGACGGCGCCCGCCGCTGCATGCTGGCGGCGCTGCGCGATGCGCGGCTCAACCCCGGGCAGATCGACTACATCAACGCGCACGGCACCTCGACGCCGGCCGGTGACGTGGCCGAGAGCACGGCGGTCAAGGCCGCGCTCGGCGAGCATGCGTACCGCGTCGCGGTCAGCTCGACGAAGTCGATGACCGGTCATCTGCTCGGCGCGGCCGGCGGCGTCGAGGCGGTGTTCTCGGTGCTGTCGCTGCGCGATCAGGTCGTGCCGCCGACGATCAACCTCGACCAGCCGGGCGAGGGCTGCGATCTCGACTACGTGCCGCACACGGCGCGCGAGATGAAGATCGACGTGGCGCTGTCGAACTCCTTCGGTTTCGGCGGTACCAACGGCACGGTGATCTTCCGCCGGCTCACCTGAGTCGTCGCCGTCCTTCGTCTCCCCTCGAAGCCGGTTCCGGGTCCGCCCCGGGCCGGCTTCGGCTTTGTTGCGAGTCCGCCTGCCTTGACCTGCCTGCGCGAACTGCCTGCCGTGCCCGATCCGCTGGCCCTGCACCGGCATGATCCGGCGCGCTATCCCTGCCTGCTGGAGAGCGTCGCGCGCGGCGGGGGCAACGGCCGCTGGTCGCTGGTGTTCGCGTTTCCGCAGGCCCGGCTGCAGGCGCAGCCGGGCACGGATTTTCTCGACCGGCTCGACGCCGCGTGGCGGGCCGAGCGCCTGCCGGCTGCGGACGATGCGGATCTTCCCGAGGGCCTGCCGTTTCGCGGCGGCTGGTTTGTGTATCTCGGCTACGAACTCGCTGCCGAGGTCGAACCGGTGCTGCACCTGCCGGCGGCGACCGATGGCCTGCCGCGCGCCTGTGCGCTGCGCGTGCCGGCGGCGCTGGCGATCGACCACGCCTGCGGCCGTGCCTGGGCGGTGGCCGAGGCCGGGGGCGAGGCGCATGTCGAGCGGCTGCTCGCCGACTGCGCCGGCCTGCCTGCCGTCAGCGGGCCGGCCGCGGAGCCGGTGCTGGCGGAAGCCCTCGTCGAGGACGATCCGGCTGGTTTTCTCGATGGCGTTGCGCGCATCCGTGAGTACATCCTCGCCGGCGACGTGTTCCAGGTGAACCTGTCGCGCGCCTGGCGCGGGCGGCTCGTGCCCGATGCCGGGGCCGACGAGCTGTACGCACGCCTGCGCGTGGCCAATCCGGCGCCGTTTGCGGGGCTGGCGCGCTTCGGCGCGCAGGCCGTGGTCAGTTCCTCGCCGGAGCGGCTGCTGCGCGTGCGCGGCCGGCGCATCGACACCCGGCCGATCGCCGGCACGCGCCGGCGCGATGCGAGCACCAGCGCGGATGCGGCACTGTCGGCGCAGCTGCTCGCGCATCCGAAGGAGCGCGCGGAACACGTGATGCTGATCGATCTCGAACGCAACGATCTCGGCCGCGTCTGCCGGCCGGGCAGCGTGCGGGTCGACGAACTGATGGCGATCGAGAGCTACGCGCACGTTCATCACATCGTCTCGAACGTCGCCGGCGAGCTGCGCGAGGACGTGACGCCGGGCGCGGCGATCCGCGCGGTGTTTCCGGGCGGCACGATCACCGGCTGCCCGAAGGTGCGCTGCATGCAGATCATCGCCGAGCTCGAAGCCACCGGCCGCGGTGCCTACACCGGCGCCTTCGGCTATCTGAACCGCGACGGCGACCTCGACCTGAACATCCTGATCCGCACGCTCGCCGTCGACGGCGAGCATCTGGTGCTGCGCACCGGCGCCGGCATCGTCGCCGACTCCGAGCCGGCGCACGAACTCGCCGAGACCCGCCACAAGGCGCGCGGCCTGCTGCTCGCGCTCGGGGCCGGGGCATGAGTCCGGACAGCCTGATCGACGGCGTGCCGGAAACCCGGCTCGCGCTGGCCGACCGCGGCCTGCAGTACGGCGATGGCGTGTTCGAGACGCTGGCCGTGCGCGCCGGGCGACCCGAGTTCTGGGAGCCTCACCTGAGCCGGCTCGCGGCCGGCTGCGAGCGCCTCGGCCTGCCGCTGCCCGGCGCCGGGCTGCTGCGTCAGGAAGCGGACCGGCTGTGCGCCGCCCGGGACCGGGCGGTGCTGAAGATCGTGCTGACGCGCGGCTGCGGCGGGCGCGGCTACCGGCCACCGCAGCCGTGCACGCCGACGCGCGCGCTGAGCCTGCATCCGTGGCCGGCCGATGCCGTGCCGCTCGCGCCGGTCGCCGTGCGCTGGTGCGCGCATCCGCTGTCGGAAAACCCGCGGCTCGCCGGGCTCAAGCACCTGAACCGGCTCGATCAGGTGCTCGCGCGCGCCGAGTGGGACGATCCGGACCTCCAGGAAGGGCTGATGTGCCTGCCGGACGGCACGCCGGTCGAGGCCACCGCCGCCAATCTCTTCCTCGTGCGGGACGGGCGCCTGCACACGCCGCGGCTCGATCGCGCCGGCATCGCCGGCATCGTGCGCGGCGTGCTGATCGGGCGGGCGCGGCAGCTTGGCCTCGAAGTCCTCGAAGCGCGCGTCGATCGGGACGAACTGCTGGCCGCCGACGAGCTGTTCCTCTGCAACAGCGTCTACGGCCTGCGCCCGGTGCGCGCCCTCGGCGAGCGCCGCTGGCCGGCCCCGGGGCCGCTGACGCAGTACCTTGCCGAGGACTTCGAGACCCTGCGCCGGGCGGAGGCGGCATGAAGCGCATCCTGGCGGGCGCACTGCTGCTGGTGCTGCTGCTCGGCGGCGGGGCGGCCTGGCTCGACTACCGGCGCTTTCTCGATTCGACGCTGCCGGTGCCGGCCGGGGGGCTCGACTACCTCGTCGCTCCCGGCAGCTCGGTCGGTGCGCTCGCCGCCGACCTGCAGCAGCGCGGCGTGCTGCGCCGGGCGCTGTGGTTCGAGCTGTACGCGCGCCTGCACGGGCTGGCCGGGCGCATCCAGGCCGGCGAGTACCGCATCGAGCCGCTGGACACGCCGCGCGCGCTGCTCGATCGCTGGGTCGCCGGGCGCGTGATCGTGCGCAGCTTCACGGTGCCCGAGGGCTGGACCTTCGCGCAGATCCGTGCCGCACTCGCGACGCTGCCGAAGGTCGGGCAGACGCTGGCCGGCCTCGACGATGCACAGGTCATGGAGCGTCTCGGCGAGCCGGGGCTGGCTCCGGAAGGCCGCTTCTTCCCGGATACCTACCGCTACCAGAGCGGCACGCCCGACCTGGAGCTGCTGCGGCAGATGCGCCGGGCGCTGGAGCGCCAGCTCGCCGCCGCCTGGGCGAAGCGCGCGCCCGATTCGCCGCTGAAGACGCCGGACGAGGCGCTGGTGCTGGCCTCGATCGTCGAGAAGGAAACCGGCCTGCCCGCGGAACGCCGGCAGGTGGCCGGCGTCTACGCGCGGCGGCTCGCGCTCGGCATGCCGCTGCAGGCCGACCCGACCGTGCTGTACGGGCGTGGAGCCGCGGCGGACGGGGAGCTGACGCGCAGCGATCTGCGCAGCGACGGCCCGTACAACACCTATACCCGCAAGGGCCTGCCGCCGACGCCGATCGCCGCCCCCGGTGCTGCGGCGCTGGCCGCGGCCGTGGACCCGGCCCCCGGCGATGCGCTGTACTTCGTTGCCCGCGGCGATGGCGGGCACGTGTTTTCCGCCACGCTCGAAGACCACCAGCGCGCCGTGCGCGACTACCGCGCGCGGCGTGCCGCCGCCAGCCGAGGAGAATCCGAGTGAATCCGGCCAGAGGACGCTTCATCGTCGTCGATGGCATCGAGGGTGCCGGCAAGTCCACGCAGCTCGACACCCTGCGCGCACGGCTCGAAGCCGCCGGCCTCGGCGTGGTCTGCACGCGCGAACCCGGCGGCACGCCGCTCGGGGAGGAGCTGCGCGAGCTGCTGCTGCGCCCGCGCGCCGGCGGCATCGCCGGCGATACCGAACTGCTGCTGATGTTCGCGGCGCGCGCCGAGCACATCGCGCAGGTCATCGAGCCGGCGCTCGCGCGCGGCGACTGGGTGCTGTGCGACCGCTTCACCGACGCGAGCTACGCCTACCAGGGCGGCGGCCGCGGCCTCGGCTTCGATCGCGTCGTGCAGCTGGAGGAATTCGTGCAGCGGGCACTGCGGCCCGATCTGGTGCTGCTCTACGACCTGCCGCCCGAGACCGGTCTTGCCCGCGCCGGCCGCCGCGGTGCGGCCGACCGCTTCGAGCAGGAGGAATATGAATTCCACGCGCGCGTGCGGCTTGCCTACATCAACCGGGCGGCGGCCGCGCCGGCGCGCTACCGCGTGCTCGATGCTGCTGCGCCGCTCGCCGAGGTCAGCGCCGCGACGCTGGCCGCGATCGACGCCTTCCTCGCCGAGCACCGGCCCGGACAAGGGCCGGTCACGGCGGACGCCGCCGCGCCATGACGGCGGACTCCTCCACGCCTGCATCCGGCGCCGGCACCTGCGAAGGTCTGCCGCCGTGGCTGCGCGGGATCTGGGCGCAGCTCGCCCCGGCGCTGGCCGCGGGCCGGCTGCCGCACGCGCTGCTGCTCGCCGGCCCCGAAGGGCTCGGCAAGATGGCGTTCGCGCAGGCGCTCGGAGAAGCCCTGCTCTGCGAAAGCCCGCGCCCCGACCATCACGCCTGCGGTCATTGCCGCGCCTGCCGGCTGCTCGCCGCCGGCAGCCATCCGGACCTGCACGTGGTCGCGCCGGCCGAGGAGGGCAAGGCGATCCGCGTCGACGCGATCCGCGAGCTGATCGGCTTCGCGGCGCTGACGCCGCAGTTCGGCGGCCGGCGCGTGCTGCGGCTGGCGCCGGCGGAGCTGCTGAACGTCAACGCCGCCAACGCGCTGCTGAAGACGCTGGAGGAACCGGCCCCCGGCAGTCACCTGATCCTGGTCAGTGCCCGGCCGGCGCGGCTGCTGCCGACCGTGCGCAGCCGCTGCCAGACGATCCGCTTCGCGCCGCCACCGGCCGCGGAAGCCCGGGCCTGGCTGGCGCCGCGCTGCGGCGAGGCCGATGCGGCGCTAGCCAGGCCCGGGC
>NZ_DAOLKE010000075.1:0-6221 GCF_035331805.1 Plasticicumulans sp.
GCCGGTGCCGGGCGCATCGAGCCGGGCTTCGAGCCGCTGCACGCGCCGGCGCAGGGCGAGCAGCAGGCCGAGCGTCAGCCCGAGCGTGGCGCCGAGCACGGCACCGGCGGCGTCATCGCGGGTGGCCTCGGCGCCGGTGATGGCCCCGAGGATGATCAGGAACAGCGACAGCAGCAGTGGCATCGGCAGCGGCGATCCGGCGGTGCGGGGCAGGCATGCACCCGTCGGCATCACTATATGCACCGGCCGGGCGGGCTGGTGCTGCGCCGCGTCACGCCGCCGGCCGGCGTGCGTGGCAAACTCCGCGCCCTTGTGCGCCGTTGCCGCCCCGGAGTGTTGCCGACATGCCGCAGACCTTCCCGTCCCGCCACCCCGCCGCCCGTCCGCGCCGCCTGCGCCGCGACGAGTTCTCGCGCCGGCTGGTGCGCGAGACCGTGCTGACGACCGATGACCTGATCCAGCCGCTGTTCGTGATCGAGGGTCACGGCCGGCGCGAGGCGGTGGCGTCGATGCCCGGCGTCGAGCGCGTGACCATCGACGAACTGCTGCGCGAGGCCGAACAGCTGGTCGCGCTCGGCGTGCCGGCGGTGGCGCTGTTCCCGGTCACCGCGCCCGAGGCCAAGAGCCTCGATGCCGCGAGCGCGTACGACCCGGCGGGGCTCGCGCAGCGTGCGGTGCGGGCGCTGAAGGAGCGCTTCCCGGAGCTTGGCGTCATCACCGACATCGCGCTCGATCCGTACACCAGCCACGGCCAGGACGGTCTGGTCGATGCCGATGGCTACGTGATGAACGACGAGACCATCGAGGTGCTGGTGAAGCAGGCGCTGTCGCACGCCGAGGCCGGTGCCGATGTCGTGGCACCGAGCGACATGATGGACGGGCGCATCGGCGCAATACGC
Organism: Plasticicumulans sp.; assembly: GCF_035331805.1. NCBI lineage: Bacteria > Pseudomonadati > Pseudomonadota > Gammaproteobacteria > Candidatus Competibacteraceae > Plasticicumulans > Plasticicumulans sp. The sequence continues at coordinate 900 of NZ_DAOLKE010000075.1, forward strand.
AATGCGCTCGAAGCCGCCGGCCACATCCATACGCGCATCCTCGCGTATTCGGCCAAGTACGCATCGAGTTTCTACGGGCCGTTTCGCGATGCGGTCGGTTCGGCCGGCGCGCTCGGCAAAGGCAACAAATACACCTACCAGATGGACCCGGCGAACAGCGACGAGGCGCTGCGCGAAGTCGCGCTCGATCTCGACGAGGGCGCCGACATGGTCATGGTCAAGCCGGGCATGCCGTATCTCGATATCGTGCGGCGCGTGAAGAGCGAATTCGGCGTGCCGACCTTCGTGTATCAGGTCAGCGGCGAATACGCGATGCAGATGGCGGCGATCCAGAACGGCTGGCTCGCCGAAGCGGTGATCGCCGAATCCCTGCTTTGCATCAAGCGCGCCGGGGCCGATGCCGTATTGACGTATTTCGCGAAACGCGTCGCCGCCGATCTGCGGGAACGCGGCTGATGCGCCGGCCGGGGCTGTGGATCGGCGCGGCGGCACTCGTGCTCGGCGTGCTGACCGTGCCGCTGTTCGCACCGGGCAGCAAGCCGTCGGTGCCCGGCACCGACCTGCCCTGGCAGGTCGAAACCGACGCGCACGGCGTGCCGGCGGTGTTCGGCATCCGGCTCGGCGAGACGCGCCTGCAGGACGTGCTGCCGCGGCTCGGGCGCAGCGTCGAACTCGGCCTGTTCCGGCAGGCCGACGGCCGCAGCGTGCTCGAAGCCTATTACCGCGAGATCGAGCTCGGCGGCCTGACGACCAAGCTGATCCTGCGTCTCGGCGCCGGACAGGAGGCGCTCGATGCGATGATCGCGCGTGCCGGCAAGGGCGATCCGACGCCGTCGGGCTCGATGCAGTACATCCCGGCGAGCACCGACGACCACGCCATCATCGCGCTGCCGATCATCGGCCTCACCTATTCGCCGCTGGTGCGGCTCGACGAGGACGTGATCCGGAGCCGTTTCGGCGAGCCGGCCGAAAAGCTGGCCGAGAAGGACGGCGTGCACTGGCTGTATCCGGCGCGTTCGCTCGATCTGTTCCGGCAGGACAACGGCAAGTCGATCCTGACCTACCTGCTGCCGGCCGATTACGCGCAATGGCGCGCGCAGTACCGGCCGCCGTCCGGGCAATAGCTCTGCTGCCGGCACAAAAGGCCGGCAGCATCCGTCCGGCCTGCCTCGACCTGCGACCGGCAGCCATCCGGCTGCCGGTTTCGTTTGCCGGTGCGATCACGCCGATCCCGGCTGAACACCCGGTCTTTTCAGCCCTTCCCTCCTCGCGGGGGATGGGTTGGGGAGAGGGGGATCAACCGCGCATTCACGTGTGATCGGCATCATTCCTTTCGCCAGATTTCTCCGTGCGAGCGGGATGGTTTGGAAAGGACGACGTGCTGATCTGTGGCCGGCATTCCGGGCGTCGCATGCCGGAAGTCCGGCATCGCCGGAAATGCAGAGGATTGCATTACGGTGCGGATGCGGAATTTTCCGGTCCTGGTGAAAGGCAGGGGATTGCAGGAATCCGCGCCGGATCGTAATGCGCTCGAATGCCATCCGGCTTGCGGCCATGGATGGATTCCGTCCGTGTGCGCCGTCCGTGACGGAGGAATCCGGTGCCGGGAGCGGGCCGGGGCGACAGGGCGGTGACCGGTGGCCGGCGCACTGCTGCCGGCCGTCACGGCTTTGGCCGGACCCGATGGCGGCTGCTTTCGGAGGATGGCGGCCTGTTTTGTAAAACACTGTTTTTTATGGGAATGCCTGGATGTGCCGGCCGCTTGTCCGGGTTGCGGGTGGTCTGCCATGGGTGCCGTGCGGGGAGCAAGGGTCTGCGGGCCGGGCACGGCCTGCCATGCATTCCTGGAAGCCCGTGCGCCACATTCCGTTACCGAGTTGACGATTGGTGATTGGCTGAAGATCGTTTCGTTACGCATGCTGACAGGGTCGGAAAGCCGATGGATGCCAGCGGGAAGCGCGCATCGGCTGCAGCGGCTGTAAAACGCTGTGACACTGGATTCCGCCAGGGAGATCAGGCAGATTATCCTTTAGTTAATGTTTCGGGTGACGGACTTTCGACGATTCGACGCCCGGATTTGATGCTCAGTATCGGGTGTCAAGATTTCGACGAACCGGAACGGCACCTGACCCATAACGAGGATCGCGGCGGCAAACCCGCCCGAAACAATGAAATGAACGCCACGCACTGCCCCCGCATCCGCCAGGACGGCTTCACGCTGGTCGAACTGATGGTCGTGCTGTCCGTGGCGGCGATCCTGACCACGATCGGTGTTCCTTCCTTCCTGTCGACGATCCGCGACAACGGCGTCAGCACCCGGACCAACGAGCTGATCACCGATCTGGCGCTGGCACGCACCGAGGCGATCCGCCGCGGCCAGACCGTCACCGTCTGCCCGAGCACCGACGGCACGAGCTGCGCCGGCAGCGGCGGCTGGGAGCAGGGCTGGATCAGCTTCCGGGACAACGACGCTTCCGGCGTGCTCGACAGCAGCGACTGCTCGACGCCGGCCGACTGCGTGCTGCGCAGGAGCCCGGCGCTCGCGAGCGGCTACACGCTGCGCGCGAACAACGTCACGCTCGCTGCGCACCTGAGCTTCGACGGCATCGGCATGGCGACCGCGAGCTTCGGCCAGCTGCGGCTCTGCGACGAGCGCGGCATCAGCCACGGCCGCATCATCGACGTGGCTGCCGCCGGCCGGGCGGTGGCGAAGCAGCCTTCCGGCAGCGACAGCTGCGAGTGATGAGCCGGTGCCGGCGATGACGGCAGGCGCGTCGCCGGGCCGGCAGGTCCGGCGTCCGCATCGGGGACGGGGGACGCGGGCGTGGACGGCAGGCGGCAGGTGCAGGGATTCACGCTGATCGAGGTGCTGGTCGCGCTGCTGATCGCGGCGATCGGCCTGCTCGGCATGGCGGCGCTGCATCTTTCGGGGCTGCGCAGCGTCGAGACCGCCTACCAGCGCAGCCTGGCGACGCTCGCCGCCAACGACCTGCTGGAGCGCATGCGCGCCAACGCCGATGCGGTGCGCGCCGGCAACTACGCAAGCGCTTACGGCGCGGCCGCCACCGCCTCGACCGACTGCGAGGCGACGAGCTGCTCCGGCGCACAGATGGCGGCCTTCGACCTGGCGCGCTGGAAGGCTTCGCTCGGCGCGCTGCCGGCCGGCGACGGCAAGGTCGAGATGAGCGGCACGCGCGTCACCGTCACGGTGCGCTGGGACCATTCGCGATCGGGGGACGGGACGCAATGGGCGAGCTTCCTGATAACCACCGACTTCTGAACGCGCGCGCGCCACGCTGCGCCGCCGGCGGTTTCACGCTGATCGAGATGATGCTCGCGCTGGCGCTCGGGCTGCTGATCGTCGCCGGGGCGCTCGCCGTCTACGCTGCCAACCGCGCCGTCTACCAGCATCAGGAAGCCTGGGCGCGGCTGCAGGAGAACGCGCGGCTGGCCTTCGAGCTGATGGCCCGCGACGGCCGCCAGGCCGGCTTCATGGCCTGCCTGCCGGTGGCCGCCCCGCTCACCAACGTGCTGAACAGCGCGACGACCTACGAATGGCTGTTCGAACAGCCGGTCGACGGCTTCGAGGCGAGCGGCGTGTCGTGGTCACCGACGCTGCCTTCAGGCTTTCCGGCGCCGTACCGCGGCACCGACGTGCTGACGCTGCGCGGTGCGCAGTCCTCGCCGCAGACGCGCGTCAGCGCCCAGGCCAGCACCTCCGCCGACGTGACACTCGATAACGGCAGCGGCTTCGCGAGCGGCGACTTCGTGCTGCTGGCGGCGGCCGACTGCTCGGAAGGCGCGATCTTCCAGGTGAGCGGCGTCACGGCCGGGGCCGCGCCGGTCGCCTCGCTCGCGCACGCCGCCGGCGCCGGTTCGCCCGGCAACGCCAGTGCCGATCTCGGCGCGCGCTACGTCGGCGGACTGGCGCTGAAGCTGACCACGTATTCGTACTACGTCGCCGCCGGCAGCGACGGCCGCCCGGCGCTGTACCGCCGCCAGGGCAGCGCGACGCCGGTCGAGCTGATCCCGGGCGTCGATGACCTGCAGGTGCTCTACGGCCTCGCCGACGGCAGCAACGGCGACTACGCCAGCCGCTACGCGACGGCTGCAGTGATCAGCGCCGATGCCGATAACTGGCAGAAGATCGTCGGCCTGCGCGTGACGATGACGCTGGAAAGCCCGGACGACGGCATCACCGACAGCGCGCAGGCCGTGACCATCAACGGTGTCAGCGGCAGCGACCGCCGCCTGCGCCGGACCTTCACGGCCACGATCGCGATCCGCAACCGCCTGCCATGAACGCCACTCCGTTTTTCCGCTCCCCGGCTTCGCTGCGCGCGCCGCGCCGCGAGCGCGGTGCCGTGCTGATCATGACGCTGATCCTGCTGGTGGTCGCGACGCTGATCGCGCTGTCGGCGCAGCGCAACACCGCGCTCGAAGAGCGCATGGCCGGCAACCTGCTCGACCGCAACCTGTCCTTCCAGGCCGCCGAGGCGGCGCTGCGCGGCGGCGAGTCGGCGCTCGCCAATGCCGTGGCCGCGGGCAGCGTGCCGGTGCTCTGCAGCGCCGATGCCGGCAACTGCGCGGCCGGCTGGTACACGGCGGCGAGCGGCGCCCAGACGCCGGTCTGGAAGCGCGTCGGCTGGGGCGACGGCAACTCGGTGCCGATCGCCGTGGCGCCGCCCTCGGGCAGCACGAGTCCGCTCGCCGCGAACCCGCGCTACATCATCGAGCAGCTCGATGCCTCGACCTCGACCTGGCGGGTCACGGCGCGGGCGACCGGTGGCTCGGGCGCCGGCGTCGTCGTGCTGCAGTCGATCTACATCACCGAATAAACCAACCAGAAACGACCGGCCGGGCCGGCCCGGCGGGAAGGTATCCGATGTCCGTCCGCTGCATCCGCCCGCCGAAACCGTCGTCCCTGTGCGTCCTGCTGCTGCTGTTCGCCGGCCTGCTGCTGCCGGGGCCGGCTGCGGCGCTGAATCTCGCTCAGGCCCCGATCTATCAGGCACCGCCGCGCAAGCCGCTGGTGCTGCTGTCGATGTCGAAGGACCACACGCTGTTCTACAAGGCCTACGACGACTACTCCGACCTCGACAGCGACGGGGTGGCCGACACCACGTACAGAAACGCGATCACCTATTACGGCTATTTCGACAGCCTGAAGTGCTACTCCTACGACACGACGAACCAGCGCTTCGAGCCGGCCGCAGCGAGCAGCGACCACTACTGCAGCGGCACGACCTGGAGCGGCAACTTCCTGAACTGGGTGTCGATGGCGCGCATCGACGTGGTGCGCAAGGTGCTCTACGGCGGCCG
>NZ_DAOLKE010000075.1:6321-13157 GCF_035331805.1 Plasticicumulans sp.
ACCTACGTGACCACGGCGACGACGACGAGCACCGTGACGCCGGGCATCGTCGTGCTCGAACGCAGCTACCTGCCGAATGACGCGCACAGCTGGAGCAAGGTCTACGCGCCTTCGGGGACCAGCGACATCGGCCGGCTGACGCCGCTCGGCGCGCGCGCGTCGATCTCGATCTGCAACACCACGTATGCCGCGAGCGGCAGCTACTCGCAGCGCGTCGACACCGCCGCCTATCCGCCGGTCATGCGCTTCGCGGCCGGCGAGTTTCCGGACTGGGCGGCGCAGGAGGTGCGCCAGTGCCAGACCGGCGTGAGCGGCAGCCCCGGCAGCTCGGCGCTGATCGGTGACTACGCGGCGCGCGTGCGCGTCTGCGTGCCCGGCAGCGGCACCGGCGGCCTCGGCGGCGAAAAATGCAAGCAGTATCCGGACGGCAGCTACCGGCCGGTCGGCGTGCTGCAGGACTACGGCGACGACGACCAGATGTACTTCGGCCTGATGCTCGGCACCTATGGCGGCAACAAGTCGGGCGGGGCGCTCAGGAAGAACATCGCCTCGTGGCGCGGTGACGAGATCAACCTGCAGACCGGCCAGTTCCTGGCAACCCCGTCGACCGGCAGCATCCGCGCCGCGCTCGATGCGCTGCGCCTGTTCGGCTACAAGCACGGCGGCTCGTATACCGACAGCTACAACAGCGGCAACGGCGGTGATGCCTGCGGCCTGGCCTCGAACACCGACCCGCTGAACTCGTTCACCGAGGGCAACTGTTCGACCTGGGGCAACCCGATCGCCGAGCTGACGCTGGAGGCGATGCGCTACTTCGCCGGCCTGCGCTATTCGACCAGCTCGACCGCCAACGGCCTGAGTCCGACCACGGCCTTCAACAAGGACGACAGCGCGCGCTTCGCCGACCTGAAGACCGTCAGCTGGCAGAACCCGGCGAGCAGCGACCAGTACAAGTGCTCGCCGGCGAGCCTGATCGCGATCAACTCCGGCGTCAGTTCCTACGATTCCGACCAGCTCGGCGGCTTTTCGGACCTCGGCATCAGCGGCACGCTGTCCGGCTACACCGACGCGATCGGGGCGGCCGAAGGCATCAGCAGCAGCGGCACCCCGCTGTTCGTCGGCGAGTTCGGCAGCAGCACCGACCGCCGCTGCACGGCCAAGACCGTCACGGCGCTCTCCGGCGTCAAGGGGCCGTGCCCGGAGGCACCGCGCCTGTCCGGCAGCTACCAGATCGCCGGGCTTGCCAACGCCGCGCATACCGCCGGCGTCGGCGGGCGCAAGGTCGATTTCTTCGGCGTGTCGATGGCCCCGCCGGTGCCGAAGATCACGATCCCGGTGCCGGCCTCGACGCGCACCGTGACGATCCTGCCGGCGTGCAAGGACAGCAACAACGACTCGGCCTGCACGATCGTCGACTTCCGCATCCTCAGCCAGACGGCCACCGCCGGCCAGTACGCCGGGCGCGTGTCGGTGGTCTGGGAGGACGGCGAGCAGGGCAACGACTACGACGAGGACATGAAGGGCACGATCGACTACGTGGTCACCAGCAACACCGTGACGGTCACCACCTGGATCGACTACGCCAACGCCGGCCACACGCTCGGCTTCGGCTACATCATCAGCGGCACCTCGCAGGACGGCTTTCACGCGCACTCGGGCCACAACACCTTCCGCTACACCGACGCGACCGGCGCACGCGACTGCAGCGCCGGCTGCTCGGTCAGCAGTCCGGCGGTGCAGACCGCGCAGACCTACACCATCTCCGGCACCGCTGCCGGCACGCTGCGTGCGCCGCTGTACTACGCGGCGAAGTGGGGCGGTTTCCGCGACCGCAACAGCAACGGCCGGCCCGACGACGGCGAGTGGGAGGACCACTTCTTCGACGTGAAGAACCCCGGCGAGCTGTCGCCGGCGCTGAGCCGGCTGTTCGCGTCGGTCGCCGCCGGCGACCCGTCCTCGGCGGCCCTGAGCGCCAACGTGCGCACGCTGCAGACCTCGGCGCTGCTGTTCCAGGCTTCCTATAACCCCGCCGACTGGAGCGGCGAGGTCAAGGCCTACGGCATCGACGCCGCCACCGGCGCGCTGTCCGGGCTGATCTGGAAGGCGAGCGATCACCTGCCGGCGACCGCGAGCCGCAACATCGTCACATGGCGCCCGGGCAGCGGCGGCATCGCCTTCACGTGGACGAATCTCGACAGCACGCAGAAGGCGGCGCTGGGCAACGACAGCACGCTGCTCGACTGGCTGCGCGGCGACCAGAGCCGCGAGGGCACGGCCAGCAACCAGCTGCGCGTGCGCACGACCCGCCTCGGCGATGTCGTCAACAGCGATCCGGTGTTCGCCGGCGTCAGCGACGCCGGATACGGCAGGCTGCCGGGCAGCGAGGGCGCGAGCTACGCAGCCTGGGTCACGGCCAAGGAAAGCCTCGCGCAGATGGTCTACGTCGGCGCCAACGACGGCATGCTGCACGGCTTCGATGCGACCACCGGCAGCGAGCGCCTCGCCTACGTGCCGAACGCCGTGTTCGGCCGCCTCGCCGGCCTCACGGCGCGCAGCTACAACCACGTCTACAGCGTCGACGGCGCGCCGACGGTCAGCGATGTCCATGACGGCAGCCGCTGGCGCACGCTGCTGGCCGGCACGCTCGGGGCGGGCGGCAAGGCGGTGTTCGGGCTCGATGTCAGCGATCCGGCCACGTTCGGCCCCGGCAACGTGCTGTGGGAGTTCACCGACGCCGATCTCGGCGAGGGCGTGCGTCAGGCGCTGATCGTGCGCACGCACGACAGCGCGCACCCGTGGGTCGTGCTGTTCGGCAACGGCTACAACGGCACGAGCGGCAACGCCGTGCTGTACGCGCTCGATGCGCTGAGCGGCGTGCAGCTCGCGAAGATCGTGCTGCCGGTCAGCGGCGCCAGCGGTCTCGCGACCCCGGTCGCCTGGGATGCCGACGGCGATCTGGTCACCGATGCCGTCTACGCCGGCGACCTGCTCGGCAACCTGTGGAAGTTCGACCTCAGTGGCAGCGCCGGCGGCTGGCGGGTGGCGCTCGGCGGCCAGCCGCTGTTCACGGCGCGCGGCCCGACCGGGCTCGCGCAGCCGATCACCGTGCAGCCGACCGTCGGCAAGGGCAAGGACGGCGTCGTGCGCGTGTTCTTCGGCACCGGCAAATATCTCGAAGCCAGCGACGGCCAGATCGAGACCTCGCCGGCGGTGCAGAGCTTCTACGGCCTCGTCGATGCCGGCAGCAGCATCACCTACACCAGCCGCAGCAGCGTGCTGACCGCGCAGACCCTCATCGCCGAGTTCCCGGCCGGCACCAACGGCCCGTATCCGCTGCGGGTCAGCTCCGACAACACGCCGGCCGACGGGGCGAAGGGCTGGTATCTGGACCTGGTGCCGCCGAACGGTGTCGCGGCCGGCGAGCGCGTCGTCGAGCGTGCCGTGATCCGTTACGACCGCATCGTGTTCCCGACCATGCTGCCGCTTGCGAGCGCCGGCTGCTCGGGTGGCGGCGACGGCTGGCTGATGGAGGTGCTGTCCGCCAGCGGCGGCCGGCCGAAGACCGCCTCGTTCGACCTGAACAACGACGGGCGCTTCGATGGCAGCGACGGCGTGACGATCAACGGCGAGCTCGTCGTCGTCACCGGCATCAATCCGCAGGTCGGCGTCATCAGCGGCGCGCCGGCGGTGGTCGTCGGCGCCAAGTCCGAAACCAAATGGGTGACCGGCTCCGCCGGTGGCACGCCGTTCAGCGTCGGCGAGCGCATCGATGCGCGCAGCACCGGGCGGCAGTCGTGGATCCAGCTGCAGTGAGGGCGTGACGGCGGGACGGCGGGAAGGACAGGGCGGCAGCGCGGGCGACGGCGTTTTTTCTCCTCCCGCCGCCCGCCGTCCGCTCCTACACTGCCGGCCCCCGACCTCACCCGGAAGCCGCCGTCATGACCGACCGCTACGCCGTGATCGGCAACCCGATCGCCCACAGCAAGTCGCCGCGCATCCACACGCTGTTCGCCGCCCGGACCGGACAGGATCTCGTCTACGAGGCGATCCTCGGTCCGCAGGGCGGTTTCGCCGACTGCGCCACGGCGTTTCGCGCAGCCGGCGGGCGCGGCCTGAACGTCACCGTGCCGTTCAAGCAGGACGCCTGGGTCTGGGCCGATCGCCTGAGCACGCGCGCCGAGCGCGCCGGCGCGGTCAACACGCTGAAGCTCGACGAGGACGGCGTGCTCGGGGACAACACCGACGGCGCCGGGCTGGTGCGCGACCTCGAAACCAACCTCGGCTGCACGCTGGCCGGGCGGCGCGTGCTGCTGCTCGGGGCCGGCGGCGCGGCGCGCGGCGTGCTGGCACCGCTGCTGGCGGCAGGACCGGCGGCGGTGACGATTGCCAACCGCACGCCGGACAAGGCCGCGGAACTCGCGCTGCGCTTCGGCGACCTCGGCCTCTGCTACGGCCGCAGCTACGACGAGCTGGCCGGCGAACGCTTCGACCTGCTCATCAACGCCACCGCCGCCGGGCTTTCGGGCGAGGTGCCGCCGCTGCCCGAAGGGCTGCTCGCCGACGCTGCCTGGTGCTACGACATGATGTACGGCGACGAACCGACCGCCTTCGTGCGCTGGGCGCGCGCGCACGGCGCCACGCACACCGCTGACGGTCTCGGCATGCTGGTCGAGCAGGCGGCCGAGGCCTTCCTGATCTGGCGCGGCGTGCGTCCGGATACGGCGCCGGTGCTGGCGGCGCTGCGCGGGGAAGGCTGAAGCGGCGCGGCAGGGCAGGGGCCGGAACGACGACGGGCGGTCCGCAGACCGCCCGCCGGCGTGGCTCGTGAAGCAGGTCGTGAAACCGGCTTCGTGCGCTGACTGCCTTACTGCGAGATCAGCGCGTGCTCGTACTCGGCGCGCCCCAGGCAGCCGCGGCGGGCGGTGTCGGCCTTCGCGAAGTTCAGGATGCCCATGTCCTTGGCTTCCCTCGGGTCGATGCAGCCGTTGCCGTCCCGGTCGGCCCACTCGAAGCTCTGGTCGGGAACCGAGTTCGGCACTTCGCGCTGCTCGACCTGGCGGGTGACGGTGCCGTCGGGATTCGTGATGGTCGTGACGATGGTCTCGGTCTTGGCCTGCGCGAGGCCGATGCCGGAAAGCAGCGCGGCCGCGGCGAACAGGGCGAGCATGCGGTTCGGGCGATTCATGGTGAAGGTCTCCTTCTGGATCTGGCCTGATCTGGCCTGGTCTGGATCGGCACGGAAGCGGCCGGTGGGCGCCTGCGGCAGCAGGCCATCCGTCCCCGCTGCGGGCAGGGGCGGACCGTAACGCAAGGTGGGATGGCGGATCGCCGGCGAAGTTCGCGGATCCCCCGGGAAGGGCTGCAACCTTTGGGGTGTAGAGGTGGTGTACGCGCAGGGTAGAACACGAATTCCGGAGGTCCAGACCTTGAACCGTCGCAGGAAGCCCCGTCCGTGAGCCGCATGCTCGCCGACGCCATGACCGCCGAGATTCCGCGCCTGCGCCGCTACGCGCGCGCGCTGACCGGCGACCCGGAGCGCGCCGACGATCTGGTGCAGGACTGCCTGGAGCGCGCCTGGACCCGTCAGCACCACTACGACGGCAGCAGCGAGCTGCGGCCGTGGCTGTTCACGATCCTGCACAACCTGCACGCCAACGCCGCGCGCAGCTATCACCGCCGGCCGGCCTTCGTCGATGTCGACGCGCTGGCCGAGGCCGCACCGGTGGCCCCGAACCACGACGGCGAACTGGCACTGCGCGATCTGGCACAGGCCATGGACCGGCTCTCCGACGAGCAGCGCGCGGTGCTGCTGCTGATCGGCGTCGAGGAGCTGACCTACCCGCAGGCCGCCGCCGTGCTCGGCGTGCCGGTCGGCACCGTGATGTCGCGCCTGTCGCGGGCGCGCGAGCGCCTGCGGCAACTGCTGGCCGGGGCCGATGACGGCCCGCGGCTGAGGAGGGTCAAGTGATGAACGGCGAGTCCGGCAGGCGCATCGCCGAGGCCGAGCTGCACGCCTGGCTCGACGGTCGCCTCGAACCCGAACGGCGCGCGGCGGTCGAGGACTGGCTGGCCGCCAACCCCGGCGAGGCCGAGCGCCTCGCGAGCTATCACACGGCCGAGGCCGGCCTGCGGGAACTGTACGCACCGGTGCTCGAAGAACCGCTGCCGGCGCGACTGCTCGACGTGCTCGCGCAGCCGGCACCCCCGCAGCCTCCGCAAGCCGTGCAGCGGCCGTGGCTGCGGGCGGCGATGGTCGCCGGCTGCCTGCTGGGCGCTGGCATCGCCGGCGCATTCGGCGGCTGGTTCGGACACGCGCGCTTCGGCGGGGACTGGCCGGTGGCGGCCGGCCCCGACGCCGCCTTCGTCGAGCGCGCGGTCTACGCGCACGCCGTCTACGTGCCCGAGGTCCGCCATCCGGTCGAGGTCGCCGCCGCCGAGAGCCAGCACCTGTTCGGCTGGCTGTCGAAGCGCATGGGCCACACGATCCGCGCGCCCGGTCTGGAGGCGCTCGGCTTCGAGCTGCTCGGCGGCCGGCTGCTGCCGGGCGAGGAGGGCCGTCCGGCCGCGCAGTTCATGTACCAGAACGCCGATGGCCGGCGGCTGACGCTGTACGTGAACCGCTGCGATGCCCGCGGCGAGACCTCCTTCCGCTTCCACCACGAGGACAGCCTGAATGCGTTCTACTGGCTCGACGGCGAACTCGGCTACGCGCTGGTCGGCGACGTGAGCCGCGAGGAACTCTCGGCCGCGGCGCATCAGGTGTACCGGCAGCTGGCGCTGTGAGCGGCGGCCGGCGGCCCGGGGCCTCTTGCCGGACCCTGCCGTGCCTGCCGCTC
>NZ_DAOLKE010000076.1:0-12982 GCF_035331805.1 Plasticicumulans sp.
GGCGTGCTGCCGGCGGCACTGGCGGCGCGCGATGCCGGCCGGGCGCTGCTGCTGCCGGCCGACAACGCCGACGAGGCGGCGCTGGTCGAGGGCCTGACCGTGCTGCCGGCCCGTCATCTGCTGGAGGTCTGCGCGCATCTGCGCGGCGATGTGCGGCTCGCACCGCACCGGCTCGATGGTCTGCCGGCGGCCGATCCGGCGCTGCCGGATCTGGCCGACGTGCTCGGGCAGGCGCATGCCAGACGCGCGCTGGAGATCGCCGCGGCCGGCGCGCACAACCTGCTGTATTGCGGGCCGCCCGGCACCGGCAAGTCGATGCTGGCGGCGCGCCTGCCGGGCATCCTGCCGCCGATGTCCGAGGCCGAGGCCATCGAGACCGCGGCCGTGGCCTCGGTCAGCACGCAGGGCTTCCGGCTGCAGGACTGGCGGCGGCGGCCGTTCCGCGCACCGCATCACACGGCCTCGGGCGTGGCGCTGGTCGGCGGCGGCGGCAATCCGCGACCCGGCGAGATCTCGCTCGCGCACCACGGCGTGCTGTTCCTCGACGAGCTGCCGGAGTTCAACCCGCGCGTGCTGGAGGTGCTGCGCGAGCCGATGGAATCCGGCCACATCACGATCGCGCGTGCGGCGCGCTCGGCCGACTATCCGGCGCGCTTCCAGCTGATCGCGGCGATGAACCCCTGCCCCTGCGGCTATCTCGGTGACGCCGAGCGCAGCTGCAGCTGCTCGCCCGAGCAGGTCAAGCGCTACCGGGCGCGCGTGTCCGGCCCGCTGCTCGATCGCATCGACCTGCAGCTCGAAGTGCCGCGCCTGCCGCGCACGGCGCTGCGCGGCGAGACTCCCGAGGAGCCGAGCGCCGTGGTGCGCGTGCGCGTGCTGGCTGCGCGCGAACGCCAGCTCGCGCGTGCCGGCAAGGCGAACGCGCGGCTCGAACCGCGGGAGCTGACGCGCGACTGCCGGCTCGGCGACGCCGAGCAGCGGCTGCTGGAGGCGGCGATGGAGCGCCTCGGCCTCAGTCCGCGCGCGTATCACCGCATCCTGAAGGTCGCGCGCACGATCGCCGATCTGGCCGCGAGCGAGGGGATCACCACGGCGCACCTGTCCGAGGCAATCGGCTACCGGCGGCTGGATCGCGGCCGCTGACGCGCTGCGGAGCGCGCGCTAGGCTGGCCGCCGGTACCGGTGCCACATTCCATCAGGCCATCAGGCCATCAGGAGACGCGCGCGATGACGCACGACCCGAACTGTCTGTTCTGCCGCATCGTCCGCGGCGAGATTCCCGCCGTGCAGGTGTTCGAGGACGAGGACACGATCGCCTTCATGGACATCTTCCCGGCCAGCGAGGGTCACGCGCTGGTGATCCCGAAGCTGCACGCCGCCAACCTGCTGGAGATGCCCGACGATGCGCTCACCGCCGTGCACCGCAGCGTCCGGCGGCTGGCGGCGGCGATGATGCGCGGGCTCGGACCGGCCGGTTTCCAGATCCGCCAGTTCAACGGCGCCGAAGCCGGACAGACGGTATTCCACTACCACGTGCACGTCGTGCCCTGCTATCCCGGCGCCCGGCCCGGCCTGCACGGCCGTGACCAGGCCGATCCGGCGGTGCTGGCCGGGCTCGCCGGACGCATCCGCGCCGCCCTGTGATCGTCCACGCCCGCAGCGGCCTGCACGGTATGCGTGCGGGCCGCCGCGGGCGGACGGCTTCAGAGGTCCGAGGCCGCCGGCCCGGGCGCGGTGGCGGACTCTGCACCGTCCGCGGGCAACCGTGCCTCCAGATCCGCCACGCGCCGCTCCAGGGCTTCGAGCCGTGCCCGCGTGCGCGTCAGCACCTGCGTCTGCACGTCGAATTCCTCGCGCGTGACCAGATCCATGCGCGCGAACGCCGCCTGCATCGCGGCGCGGAAATTCTTTTCCATGTCCTGCTGCAGCGTGCGCAGACCCGGCGGCACGCTCTCGGCGATGCGACGGGCAAATTCGTCGATGACTTTCGGGTCGAGCATGGCGGGAGTCCTCGGGGGTGGTTGGGTCCGGTCAGGGTATCCGGCCGGCGGGAACGGGGTGTGTGCACCAATATGGTGCCCTGATATGGCGCACCATTCCCTGGTGGTGCGAGCATGCGCGCGGCTTTGGTGCGCCCACGGCTTCAAACGTCTGAAACATCGGCGTGGCCGGCCAATGGCATGTCCTGTGCTTCACGCCGCAAAGCAGCATACCGCCGGCCGGGGCATCGCAGCAGCGGGCCGAGACGTCACCGGTCGCTGCGCACGGCGAATCAGATCGAACCGCGGGCCATCAGGAGCTCCCTACATGAAACTGGTCACTGCCATCATCAAGCCGTTCAAGCTCGACGACGTGCGTGAAGCGCTGTCCGAGATCGGCGTGCAGGGCATCACCGTCACCGAGGTCAAGGGCTTTGGTCGCCAGAAGGGCCACACCGAACTCTATCGCGGCGCCGAGTACGTCGTGGACTTCCTGCCGAAGGTGAAGCTCGAGATCGCGATCGATGATCCGCTGGTCGAGCGCGTCGTCGACGCCGTCACCAAGGCCGCCAACACCGGCAAGATCGGCGACGGCAAGATCTTCGTCTACGACCTCGAACAGGCGATCCGTATCCGCACCGGCGAGGCCGGTGCCGCCGCGCTCTGATCCCATCACGACAGCGCGGCCGGACCGCGCGCACCCCGGACTCATCCTTGCAGGAGTTTCCCGACAATGACGAATAACCCCCTGATCAAGGGCCTCGGCGCCCTTGGCCTGCTGTTGCTGCCGGCGCTGGCGCTGGCCCAGGAAGCCGCCGCCCCCGCCGCCGCGCCGACGCTCGATGCCGGCAACACCGCCTGGATGCTGACCTCGACGGCGCTCGTGCTGTTCATGACCATTCCCGGTCTGGCGCTGTTCTACGCCGGCATGGTGCGTTCGAAGAACGTGCTGTCGGTGATGATGCAGTGCTTCGCGATCACCGCGCTGGTGACGCTGCTGTGGGTCGTCTACGGCTACTCGGTCGCCTTCGACACGACCGGCATGGTCAAGGGCGAGGTCAACCTGTACTCGTTCATCGGCGGACTCGGCAAGGCCTTCATGGCCGGCGTCGGCCGCGACAGCCTGACGCTGACCATCCCGGAGTCGGTGTTCGCGACCTTCCAGATGACCTTCGCGATCATCACCCCGGCGCTGATCGTCGGCGCCTTCGCCGAGCGCATGAAGTTCTCGGCGCTGCTGCTGTACATCGTGCTGTGGTTCACGCTGTCCTACCTGCCGATCGCGCACATGGTCTGGTCGGGTGACGGCGCGCTGATGTGGGACTGGGGCGTGCTCGACTTCGCCGGCGGCACCGTCGTGCACATCAACGCCGGTCTGGCCGGTTTCATCGCCTGCCTCGTGATCGGCCGGCGCAAGGGCTTCCCGGTCACCGCGATGCCCCCGCACAACCTCGGCTACACGCTGATCGGCGCCTCGATGCTGTGGGTCGGCTGGTTCGGCTTCAACGCCGGTTCGGCCGTGGCTGCCGACGGTTCGGCCGGCATGGCCATGCTGACCACGCAGGTCGCCACCGCCGCCGCCGCGCTGGCCTGGATGTTCGCCGAGTGGATCGCGCACGGTAAGCCGTCGGTGCTCGGCATCGCCTCCGGCGCCGTCGCCGGCCTCGTCGCCGTGACCCCGGCCTCCGGCACCGCCGGCCCGATGGGTGCGCTGCTGCTCGGCCTGATCTCCGGTCTGGTCTGCTTCCTGGCCTCGACCAAGCTCAAGCGCGCGATGGGCTACGACGACTCGCTCGACGTGTTCGGCGTGCACGCCGTCGGCGGCATCATCGGTGCGATCCTGACCGGCCTGTTCGCCGATGCGGCCTTCGGCGGCAAGGGTCTGGCCGAGGGCGTCTCGATCGCCGATCAGCTGTGGATCCAGACCAAGGGCGCGCTGGTGACGGTCGTCTACAGCTCGCTGATCAGCTTCATCTCGCTGAAGGTCGTCGACGCGATCGTCGGCATCCGCGTCACCGAGGAAGAAGAGACCCAGGGTCTCGACATCTCGCTGCACGAGGAGCGCGGCTACATCCTGTAAGCCGCCGCCGGCCTGCTGTCAGCCGCTGCCGGGCCTTGCGCCCGGCCGGCCATCTGCCGCCGCGCATGTCCGGAGCCCGGACATGCGCGGCCTTGTTTTTGGTTTATAGTCCGGCCATCCCCATCTGGCGCACCACCCCGAGGACAGCCCCCCATGAAGCTCGTTTCCGCGATCATCAAGCCGTTCAAGCTCGACGACGTGCGTGAAGCGCTGGCCGAGATCGGCATCCAGGGCATCACCGTCACCGAGGTCAAGGGCTTCGGCCGGCAGAAAGGTCATACCGAGCTGTACCGCGGCGCCGAGTACGTCGTCGACTTCCTGCCCAAGGTGAAGGTCGAGATCGCCTGCGAGCAGTCGAATGTCGAGCGCGTCATCGACGCGATCGCGCGCGCCGCCAACACCGGCAAGATCGGCGACGGCAAGCTGTTCGTGTTCAACCTCGAACAGGCGATCCGCATCCGCACCGGCGAGACCGGCAGCGAAGCGCTGTAGGCCGGACGCTCCCCGTCTGCTTCACCCCGAAGGGCGCCTGCGGCGCCTTTCGCATCTGTGGTTCCCGGCCCCTGCCGCGGTCCCGATCCGATCCCGGCACGGATGCCGATGTCCTGCACAGCCCCGCCCATGACCGCCCGATCCCTGCGCCCCGATGCCGGTCAGCCCGGCATGCTTCGTGTTCTCTGCCTGCTGCTCGCCGGCCTGCTGCTGCTCGCCGGCTGTGATCGCGAGGACGCGCAGGCCCGTGCCAGGGCTGCCGATCCGGTGCCCTCGAACCTGCCGGCGACGCCGAAGAGCTTCGAGACCGCCAAACGCCAGCTGCTCGGCGAGGTCTACCGCGACCGGCGCGTGGATTTCTACTGCGGCTGCCGCTTCGATGCCGACAAGCAGGTCGATGCCGCCGGCTGCGGGCTGGAGGCGCGCAGCAATGCCAGCCGCGCGACGCGCATCGAGATCGAGCACGTGTTCCCGGCCGCGCAGTTCGGCAACTTCCGCCAGTGCTGGCGTGAGCCGCGCGAGTTCGCCGAATGCACGACGGCCGGCGGCCGGCGTCTCGGCGGGCGCGAGTGCTGCGAGAAGGTCGATCCGGTGTTCCGCGCCGCGCACAACGACCTGCACAACCTGTATCCGGTGGTCGGCGAGGTCAACGGCGATCGCCAGGATTACAACTGGGGCATGCTCGCCGGCGAGCAGCGCGCCTACGGCCGCTGCGACTTCGAGATCGACGCCGGGGAGCGGCGCGTCGAGCCGCCGGCGCGCATCCGCGGCGACATCGCGCGCACGATGCTGTACATGGCGCAGACCTACGGTTTCCGGCTCTCCGATCAGGACCGCAAGCTCTACGAGGCCTGGAACCGGCAGGACCCGCCGGACAGCTTCGAGCGCGAACGCAACCGCCGCATCCGCGCGCTGCAGGGCAATGCCAATCCCTTCGTCGGTGACTGAGCCCGGCCGGAGGCGGCGGGCGGGGCTTCAGTTGCGGATGCCGACCCCGCGTTTCAGCAGCCACAGCGCGAAGGCGCCGAGCCCGAGCACGAAGGCGCCGATCAGCGAGAAGGCCTGCAGCATGCCGATGTCGGACACGCCGAGGATGCCGTAGCGGAAGGCGTTGACCATGTACAGGATCGGGTTGACCAGCGACACGTTCTGCCAGAAGTCCGGCAGCAGGTTGATCGAATAGAAGATGCCGCCGAGATAGGTCAGCGGCGTCAGCACGAAGGTCGGCACGATCGCGATGTCATCGAAGCTGTTCGCGTAGATGCCGTTGATCAGCCCGGCCAGCGAGAACAGCACCGCGGTCAGGAACACGACGCCGACGGTCACGCCCCAGTGCGTGACGTGCAGGTCGGTGAAGGTCAGCGCGATCATCGTCACGACCACCCCGACCGCCAGCCCGCGCAGTACGCCGCCGCCGACGAAGCCGGCGAGGATCAGCCAGTTCGGCATCGGCGCGACCAGCAGTTCCTCGATGTTGTGCTGGAACTTCGAGCCGTAGAAGCTCGAAACCACATTCGCATAGCTGTTGGTGATGATCGCCAGCATGATCAGGCCGGGCGCGATGTACTGCGGGTAGCCGATGCCGTCCATCGGCGGCAGCTGCGCGCCGAGCAGCTTGCCGAAGATCACGAAGTACAGCGCCGTGGTCACGGCCGGCGGCAGGATGGTCTGGATCCAGATGCGCGCGAAGCGCAGGACCTCCTTGATCAGCAGCGTCACGAACGCGGTCCACCAGCCGGCGAACTCGGACGGCGGCGCTTCGCCGGCGCCGAGCGCCGGGGCGAGGATGTCGGGCGGGGTCGGTTTCATGCGGGGGTTCCGGCGGCGCGGGCCTCGGCGCCGCTCTCGACGAGACGGATGAACAGCTCTTCGAGCCGGTTCGACTTGTTGCGCAGGCTCAGCACCTCGATGCCGTGTGCGGCCAGGCCGGCAAACAGCGCGTTCATGCCGGTCTCCTTGCTGACCTCGACCTCCAGCGTCGTGTCGTCGACGCGATCGAGCACGTAGCCGGGCAGCAGCGGCAGCGCGACGAGCGGCGCGGCGAGGTTCAGCACGAAGGTTTCGGTGTGCAGGCGCGCGAGCAGCGACTTCATGTCGGTGTGCTCGACCAGCCGGCCGCGGTCGATGATCGCGATGTTGCGACAGAGGCTCTCGGCCTCTTCGAGGTAGTGCGTGGTCAGGATGATGGTCGTGCCGGCGGCGTTGGTCTCGCGCAGGAACTCCCACATCGAGCGGCGCAGCTCGATGTCGACGCCGGCGGTCGGTTCATCGAGGATCAGCAGGCGCGGGGCGTGGATCAGCGCGCGCGCGATCATCAGCCGCCGCTTCATGCCGCCGGAGAGCTCGCGCGCCATGTCGCGGGCCTTGGCCGCGAGCCCGAGCCGTTCGAGCAGTTCCTCGGCGCGCGGGCGGGCGACGTGGCGCGGGATGCCGTAATAGCCGGCCTGGTTGACGACGATCTCGATGACCGGCTCGAACTGGTTGAAGTTGAATTCCTGCGGCACCAGTCCGATCAGCCGCTTCGCCGCCCAGGCCTGGGCTTCGAGGTCGTGGCCGAAGATCTCGACGCGGCCGGCGGTCTTGTTGACCAGCGAGCTGACGATGCCGATCGTCGTCGACTTGCCGGCGCCGTTCGGGCCGAGCAGCGCGAAGAAGTCGCCGTCCGGCACGTCGAGGTCGATGCCGTGCAGCGCGGTGACGCCGCTGCGGTAGGTCTTGACGAGCTGGCGGATGCGCAGGGCGGGCGGATGCATGTCGGTGCGGCGGGGTCGGCGGGCGGGCGCCAACTATGGTCGCCTGCCCCGGACAGCGGCAAGCCGATGGCGGTATGGGCGCGGGTTGACCGTGCATAAGCCGTGCTTGCCCCCGGGCCCGGCGCGCCGGTCGCGGCTGCTACGCTCGCCGGCACGCAAGCGCCTGCAGGAGAACCCGCCATGTACCCGGACAGCGGTGAAGACCCCCCGACCGAAGCCGTCACGCTCGAACAGGCGCTCGCGCTCGCGGTCGGCTGGCAGCGCGAGGGCCGGCTCGATGCGGCGGAGCCGGTCTACCGGCAGATCCTCGCCGTACTGCCGGATCAGCCCGATGCGCTGCACTTCCTCGGTCTGCTCGAATTCCAGCGCGGGCACGAGGACGCGGCGCTTGAATGGCTCGCCCGCGCCGTCGCGGTCGCCCCCGGCCACGCGGGCCTGCGCAGCAACCATGGCAACGTGCTGCAGACCCTTGGCCGGCTCGACGAGGCCGAGCGCGAATACCGCGCCGCCCTCGCCGCCGAGCCGGCGCTGGTCGCCGCGTGGAACAACCTCGGCGTCGTGCTGCATGCCGCCGGCCGGCGGCACGAGGCGATCGAGGCCTACCGGCACGCGCTCGAACTCGAAGCCAGCTCGGCGGCCGATCACCACCGGCTGGCGACGCTGCTTGAACGCTGTCACGAATACGAGGCCGCGGCCGTGCATCACCGCGCGGCGCTCGCGCTTGATCCGCAGCACCTCGGTGCCACGCGCGCGCTCGGCCATGCGCTGTCGCGCCTCGGCCGGCTCGACGAGGCCGCCGTGGCCTACCGCGCCTGGCTCGCGCTCGAACCCGGTCATCCGCTCGCCGAACTGCGCCTTGCCGCCTGCGGCGGCGCACCGGCACCGGCGCGCTGCAGCGATGCCGTCGTGCGCGGGCTGTTCGACCAGTACGCCGGCCATTTCGACGCGCACCTGCGCGGGACGCTCGATTACCACGCGCCCGAGCGCCTCGCCGATGCGCTGGCGCTGGTGCTCGACGCCCCGGCCGCCGCGCTCGACGTGCTCGATGCCGGCTGCGGCACCGGCCTGTGCGGCCCGCTGCTGCGCCCGTATGCGCGGCAGCTGAGCGGCGTCGACCTGTCACCGAAGATGCTCGAACAGGCGGCGGCGCTGGCGATGTACGACGCACTCGAAACCGCCGAACTGTGTGCCTGGCTCAATGCTCATCCCGGCGCGTTCGACCTGCTGGTCGCCGCCGACACACTCTGTTACTTCGGGCCGCTCGCGGACTTTGCCGCCGCTGCCGCTGCCGCGCTGCGCCCGGGCGGCTGGCTGGCGTTCACGCTCGAAACCCACACCGAAGCCCTTGATCACCGGCTCAATGCCTGCGGCCGCTACAGCCACGCGCCGGATTATCCGCTGCGCGTGCTCGCCGGGGCCGGCTTCGGGCAGCTGCGCAGCCAGCCGGTCGTGCTGCGTCGCGAGCGCGGCGCGCCGGTCGAGGGCCTGGTCGTGCTCGCGCGCCGGCCGGCGACGCCCGGCTATGCTTGCGCGGACTGAACGCATCCCCGGAGACCCCCGATGCCGATCACGCAGGCGAACCGACCGGTCACGGTCAGCTGCAGCCTCGGTACCGACAAGCTGCTGCTGCGCCGGCTGCACGGCCGCGAGCGGCTCGGGCGCCTGTTCGAATACGAACTCGAACTCGCCTCCGAGGACTTCGCGATCGACCCGGCCGAGCTGCTCGGCAAGCCGCTCGGCGTCGAGCTCGAACTGCCGTCCGGCGACGGCTCGCGCTGGTTCCACGGCATCGTCGCGAGCTTCGGGCAGAGCGGCAGCGACGGGCGCATCGCCACCTACCGCGTGCGGCTGCGGCCGTGGTTCTGGCTGCTGACGCACTGCTCGGACTGCCGCATCTTCCAGGCGAAGAGCGTGCCGGACATCGTCAAGCAGGTGTTCGAGAACCTCGGCTTTGCCGACTACGAACTGAAGCTCAACGGCAGCTACGCGCCGCGCGAATACTGCGTGCAGTACCGCGAGACCGATTTCGACTTCGTCAGCCGCCTGCTGGAGAAGGAAGGCATCTTCTATTACTTCCGCCACGAGGACGGGCGCCATGTGCTGGTGCTGGTCGATGACAACGCCAGCCTCGCCGCGCAGCCCGGCTACGAGGAAGTGCCGTACTTCCCGCCCGACCAGCTCGGGCGCCGGCCGCGCGATCACCTGTGGGCGTGGTCGCAGGCGCTGAGCGTGCAGACCTCGGCGCTGACGCTGAACGACTTCGACTTCGAGCGCCCGTCGGCGCAGCTGCTGGCCGCCTCGAGCGCGAGCGGTCCGGCCGCCGGCTACAAGCGCTACGACTACCCCGGCGCCTACACGCAGACCAGCCCCGGCGAGCACTACGCGCGCACGCAGCTCGAAGCCCTGCGCACGCGCGCCGCCGAATGCCGCTTCACCGGCGATGCCCGCGGCCTGTCGTGCGGTGCGCTGTTCACGCTGAGCGGCTGCCCGAACGACAAGCTCAACATCGAACTGCTGATCACGTCGGCCGAATACCGGCTGACGCAGGACGCCTACCACAGCGGCCCGAACGCCGGGAAACTCGACTTCGAACTCGACATCGCCGCGCAGGACAACCAGCTGCCGTTTCGCAGCGAGCCGCTGACGCCGCCGGCACAGGTGCTCGGGCCGCAGACCGCGATCGTCGTCGGTCCGGCCGGCGAGGAAATCTTCACGGACAAGTACGGGCGCGTGAAGGTGCACTTCCACTGGGACCGCTACGACGGCCAGGACGAGCACAGCTCGTGCTGGATCCGCGTCGCGCAGGTCTGGGCCGGCAAGGGCTGGGGCGGGATGATGATTCCGCGCATCGGCCAGGAGGTCGTCGTCGACTTCCTCGAAGGCGATCCGGACCGGCCGCTGATCACCGGCCGCGTCTACAACGGCGAGCAGCCGGTGCCGTTCGCGCTGCCGGCCAACGCCACGCAGAGCGGCTGGCGCAGCCGCTCCAGCAAGGGCGGCTCGACGGCGAACTGCAACGAGATCCGCATGGAGGATCTCAAGGGCTCCGAGCAGCTGTTCATCCACGCCGAGAAGGACGAACTGCACGAGGTCGAGAACGACCAGACCCTGTCGGTCGGCCACGACCGCTCCGAGACCACCGGGCGCGACCGCACGCTGGTGGTCGGGCGCGACAAGTCCGAGACCGTCGACCGGCACAAGACCGTGCACATCGTCGGCAACCATGTCGAGCGCATCGACATGAACATGGAGGTCTCGGTCGCCTCGAACCTGACCGAGACCGTCGGCATCAATTATTCCGAAACCGTCGGCGCGGCGATGGAGCTGACCGTCGGCGGCCTGCTGAACATCGCCGTCGGCGCGGCGATGAGCGAGGAGGTCGGCCTGCAGAAGACCGACGTGGTCGGCGGGGCGCATTCGGTGACGATCGGCGGCAACCGCTCGATCGAGGTCGGCGGCGCCGTCACCGAGACCATCGACAAGGACCAGACCAACAAGATCGGCAAGAACCTGACCACCGAGGTCGGCGAGAACTGCAAGGAAACCGTCAAGAAGGACTACTCGCTGCAGGCCAAGCGCATCCAGCTGGTCGCCGATGACGAGATCGCGCTGAAGACCGGCTCGGCCGAGCTGACGCTGAAGAAGGACGGCACCATCCTGATCAAGGGCGCGAAGATCACGATCAAGGGCAGCGGCGACGTGGTCATCAAGGGCAGCAAGATCGCGGAGAACTGAGCATGAAGCAGATCACGCTGCGGATTCCGGCAGCACCCGCGCCGGTTCCGGCGGGCAGCGGCGGCACCGAGGGGCTCTGGAGCGGCATCGACGCCGAAGGCCGGCCGCTGGTCGACTGGCCCGGCAATGCGCACGGCGCGCCGCAGCCGGCGCGCTTCCTCGCGCACGTGCTCGACGGCCAGCGTCCGGGCCACGCGCCGCTCGCGGTCTGGCTCGATGTCTCGGGCGCGCAGCCGCTGATCCTCGGCGTCCTCGCCACGCGGCTCGCGCCGGCCGATGTCGCGCTCGACGGCGAGCGCGTCGTGCTCGAAGCCGCGTGCGAACTCGAACTGCGCTGCGGGCCGGCGCGCATCGTGCTCACGCGCGACGGCGAGGTCATCGTGCGCGGCGTCAACATCACCAGCCGCGCCGCCGCCAGCCACCGCATCCGCGGCGCGTCGGTGCAGATCAACTGACGGCCGGGCGGACCGCCACCCGCGCACCTCCACCGGCCCTCCTCCGATCCTTCACCGCTTCCTTGCCCACCCGGGGTTTTCGCGATGCCCGTGACCGTCGGCGTCAACATGCTTTCGGTCGTGCATGCCGGCAGCAACGGCATCACGACCGCGTTTCCGGATGTCTGCAAGACGCCGGCCCCGCCGGCGCCGCCGATTCCGATCCCGTACCCGAACATCGCGCAGTCGAGCGATTCGGCCTCGACCGCGAGCAGCGTCACCGCCGACGGCAATCCGATCTGCGTCAAGGATTCGAACTTCCGCATGAGCACCGGCGATGAGCCCGGCAGCCTGCTCGGCGTCGCATCGAACAAGATCAAGGGCAAGGCCGAGTTCGTGAATTTCTCGTTCGACGTGCAGGCCGAGGGCAAGAACGTCTGCCGCGCGCTCGACCTGATGCTGCACAACGACAAGAACACGCCGCCCTTCCCGGTGCTGCAGGGGCCGATCATCGCGCTGCCGTCGGACGAGGACGTGGTCTGCTGGTGCTGCGGCGAAAGTTTCTGAAGCCGTCGAACCCTTGTCGATGAGCCTCCGATGAGCACGCCTCCCGTCGCCATCACCGGCATCGGCCTGGTGTCGGCACTCGGCCTCGACGCCGTCGTCGCCTGTGCCGCGGCGCGCGCCGGTCTCAACCGCCTGCGCGCGCTCGACGTGCTGCAGTGGAGCGCGGCCGAGGTCTTCGGCGGCGAGCCGGTCGCCGGCCACGCCGTGCCGCTGGTCGCCAGCGGTTTCGTCGGCTTCGCCAAGACGCTCGCGCTCGCCCATCACGCGCTCGCCGACCTGTTCGCCCGCACCCCGCTCGCCGGCGCCGAGGCCGCGCACTTCGGGATGGTGCTGCTGGTGTCCGACGGCTTTCTCGAAGACCGCCTGCACGATCCCGAGGCCGAGGAGGACCTGCCGCCGCCCTCGCAGCGCTGGCGCGCCGAGGCGGCGCGGCTGGTCCGGCTCCGCAACCCGCAACCGAGTCGCGGCGGCTCGATGTCCCGACCGCCGATGTCACTGAAGCCTCAATCATTTCGACACTTTCGACAGGGAGGAGAGTAGGTATGGCTGCGAAGGACATTCAGTTCGGACACGACTCGCGAACCGCCGTGATGCGCGGTGTGACGGTGCTCTCGGAAGCGGTGAAGGCGACGCTCGGGCCGCGGGGCCGCGAGGTCGTGATCGAGAAGTCGTGGGGCGCTCCGCTCGTCACCAAGGACGGCGTGACCGTGGCCAAGGAGGTCGAGGTCGAAAACAAGTTCGAGAACCTCGGCGCCCAGCTCGTGAAGCAGGTTGCGAGCAAGACCAGCGACGACGCCGGCGACGGCACCACCACCGCCACGGTGCTGGCCGAGGCGATCTTCAAGGAAGGCCTCAAGATCGTCGCGGCGGGCGTCAACGCGATGGAGGTCAAGCGCGGCATCGACAAGGCGGTCGAGGCCGTCGTCGACTACCTCAAGAGCA
>NZ_DAOLKE010000077.1:0-12976 GCF_035331805.1 Plasticicumulans sp.
AGGCGCGCCCGGCCGCCAGCCGGTCGGCGGGCGTTGCGGCCGCTGCCGCGCCGGCGCGTCAGGAATCCGGCGCCCGCCACAACGTCACCTGGGCGCAGGACCCGGTGATCACGCAGATGCAGACCGAAATCTCGGCGCTGCGCCAGCTGCTCGAACAGCAGCTGACCTCGATCGCCTGGGGGCGCGAGGGCTCGCGTCAGCCGCGGCGCTTCGAGCTGCTCGAACGCCTGCTGAAGTTCGGCCTCGACGCCGAGCTCTGCTACGAACTCTGCGATGCCGCGCTCAGCGAGCCCGACAACGAGCGGGCCTGGCAGTCCGCGCTCGGCCAGCTGCACCGCGGCATCGTGACGATGGACGACGATCCGCTCGATCGCGGCGGCGCCATCGCGCTGGTCGGCCCGACCGGGGTCGGCAAGACCACGACGGTCGCCAAGCTCGCCGCGCGCTACGCGCTGCGCCACGGCCCGCGCAAGGTCGGCCTGATCACCACCGACGGCTACCGCATCGGCGCCTACGATCAGCTGCGCACCTACGGCATGCTGCTCGACCTGCCGGTGCGCGTCGCCGGCGATGCGCCGGAGCTGCGTCAGGCGCTGTCGGATTTCTCCGACAAGTCGCTGGTGCTGATCGACACCGCCGGCATGGGCCTGCGCGACGTGCGGCTGGCGCAGCAGATCGGCATGCTGCAGACCGCGCCGGCCATCCACAACTATCTGGTGCTGCCGGCCAACGGTCATCCGGCCGCGCTCGGCGAGAGCGTGCAGGCCTTCGCCGGCGTGCAGCTGACCGGTGGCATCCTCAGCAAGCTCGACGAGGCCGCGCGCATCGCCGGCGTGCTGTCGCTGCTGTATCGCACCGGCCTGCCGCTCGCGTGGTTCACGAACGGCCAGCGCGTGCCCGAAGACATCGTCAGTGCCCGCGCCGAGACCCTGATGGCGACGGCACTCGACCAGCAGCTCGATGATTGCGGCATCGCCGATGACGCGATGCTGGTCACCTGGGGAAGGAGAATCGTAAATGCCTGCCAGTGAAGCGATGCGTCCGGAGCAGGGCAGCGCGCCACGCCGTGCCGCGCCCCAGAATCCGGTCCGCGTCATCTGCGTGGCCAGCGGCAAGGGCGGCGTCGGCAAGACCAGCACGACGATCAACCTCGCCGTCGCGCTCGCCACCCTGCGCCGCCGCGTGCTGATCCTCGATGCCGACCTGGGGCTTGCCAACGTCGACGTGCTGCTCGGCCTGCATCCGGTCTGGAACCTCGCGCACGTGCTGGCCGGGGAGCGGACGCTGGAGGAGATCCTGCTCGACGGCCCGCACGGCATCCGCATCGTGCCGGCAAGCTCCGGCATCAAGCGCATGGCCGAGCTGTCGCCGGTCGAGCACGCCGGCATCATCAGCGCCTTCAGCGAGCTCGGCGATGCCTTCGACGTGCTGCTGGTCGATTGCGCGGCCGGCATTTCCGACAGCGTCGTCACCTTCGCGCGCGCCGCGCAGGAGGTCGTGGTCGTGGTCTGCAACGAGCCGGCCTCGATCACCGACGCCTACGCGCTGATCAAGCTGCTGTCGCGCGATTACGGCGTCGACCACCTGCACGTGCTCGCCAACCGCGTCGCCGGTCACCGCGAGGGCGTGGACCTCTACACCAAGCTCGTGAAGGTCACCGACCGCTTCCTCGACGTGACGCTGTCGCACATCGGCAGCATCCCGGAGGACGCCCAGCTGCGCCGCGCCATCCAGATGCAGCAGGCCGTCGTCGATGCCTTTCCGAGTGCGCGCGCCAGTGCGAGCTTCCTGCGCCTTGCCGAGAACATCGAGCGCTGGCCGCTGCCGGCCGGCCCGAGCGGCCATCTGCAGTTCTTCCTCGAACGGCTGGTCGGTGCCGGCGTGCGCTGACGCGCCGCGCCCCGCCGCCCCACGGGAGACCCGACACCATGTTGCGCGCATCCTGTCCCTACGCGCCTGCCCGACCCGGACTCGACGAGCTGGTCGCCCGGCATGCGCCGCAGGTCAAGCGCATTGCCTGTCATCTGCTCGCACGCCTGCCGGCCTCGGTGCAGATCGACGACCTGATCCAGGCCGGCATGCTCGGCCTGATCGAGGCCGCGCGCCGCTACGACGCCAGCCAGGGCGCGAGCTTCGCGACCTTCGCCGAACAGCGCATCCGCGGCGCGATGCTCGACGAGATCCGCCGCGGCGACTGGACGCCGCGCTCGGTGCACCGGCGCTCGCGCGAGGTCGCCGCCGCGATCCGCGCGATCGAGACCGAAACCGGCCGCGAGGCCCAGGACACCGATGTCGCGCTGCGCCTCGGCCTGAGCCTGCCCGAGTACCACGACACGCTGACCGAGCTGCGCGGGCAGAAGCTCGTGTCGCTCGATGACGACGAGCACGGCGAGGACGAAGGCGAGGGCCTGCTTGCGCAGCTCGCCTCCACCGAGGCCGGTCCCGAGGAGGAAACCGCGCGCGAGCAGTTGCTCGGCGCCGTCTCCGCGCAGATCGATGCGCTGCCCGAGCGCGAGAAGCTCGTGCTGGCGCTCTATTACGACGAGGGCCTGAACCTCAAGGAGATCGGCGCGGTGCTCGGTGTCAGCGAGTCGCGCGTCTGCCAGATCCACGCGCAGGCCGTCGCGCGGCTGCGCTCCCGCCTGCGCTGAGCGACCGGGGAGCCCCTACGCCCATGGACATCCTCAGTCTCGCCGGCATCGTGCTCGCGCTGGTCGCGATCATCGGCGGCCATCTGATCGAAGGCGGCAGCCTGGTATCGCTGTTCAACCCGGCGGCCTTCGTGATCGTCGTGCTCGGCACCATCGCCGCGAGCCTGCTCGGCACGCCGATGACCGTGTTCCGCGGCGCGCTGCGCCGGCTGCGCTGGGTGTTCGTGCCGCCGCCCGCCACGCACGAGGAACTGATCGAGAAGATCGTCGGCTGGAGCCAGATCGCCCGGCGCGCCGGCCTGCTCGGTCTGGAGGACATCATCGAGCGCGAGACCGAGCCGTTCACGCGCAAGGCCCTGCAGATGCTGGTCGACGGCGCCGATGCCGAGACCATCCGCCACGCGATGGAGATGGAGCTCGCCGCGCGCGAGGACTTCGAACTGCGCGCCGCGCGCCTCTACGAGAGCATGGGCGGCTACTCGCCGACCATCGGCATCCTCGGTGCCGTGCTCGGTCTGATCCACGTGATGGAGAACCTCGCCGATCCGTCGAAGCTCGGCAGCGGCATCGCCGCGGCCTTCGTCGCGACCGTCTACGGTGTCGGCTTCGCGAACCTCGTGCTGCTGCCGATCGCCAACAAGCTCAAGAGCGTGATCAACCGCCAGGCCCAGCTCGCCGAGATGGTCATCGAGGGCGTGCTCGCGATCGCCACCGGCGAGAACCCGCGCAACATCGAGATGCGGCTGCGCGGCTTCATCCACGAATGAAGCGGCGCTGATCCCCGGCGGCTGCATCCGCCCTCCGCCTTCCGTCATTCCGCCCGCACCGCCTGTCCGGAACCCGCAGCCATGCGCCATCACCGCCGTGCCGACGACCACGAGAACCACGATCGCTGGCTGGTTTCCTACGCCGACTTCATCACGCTGCTGTTCGCGTTCTTCGTGGTCATGTACGCGATCAGCTCGGTCAACGCCGGCAAGTACCGCGTGCTGTCCGAGAACCTCTATTCGGCCTTCCGCTCGCCGATCAGCGGCGGCGCGCTGCCGATCGGCTCCGAGCCGCAGGCGCTCTCCGACCCCCAGGACGGACGCAAGCCCAACCTGATCGCCCCGGACCTGCGCCCGCTGCCGACGCCGCCGATGCGTCCGGACCAGCGGCCGGTGCTCGATCGCAGCACCGGCCCCGACCGCCAGACGCCGCCGCTGGCGCGACCGGTGCCGGAGAACGCCCCGCACGCCGAGCAGCCGCAGCCCGGCGCGCCGCCGGCCGATGCCAGCCAGCAGCAGCTCGACGCGGTCGCCGGTGCCCTGCGCAACGCCATGACCGACATGCTGCAGTCCCAGCAGATGGAGGTGCGCCGCGAGAAGCACTGGGTGGAGCTGGAGATCAAGGACAACCTGCTGTTCCCGAGCGGCAGCGCGCAGATCAACAACCAGGCCCAGGACCCGCTCGCGCGCATCGCCGGCGTGCTGAAGAACCTGCCGAACCGCGTGCAGGTCGAGGGCTATACCGACAACGTGCCGATCCGCAACGCCGTCTATCCGTCGAACTGGGAACTGTCGGCGGCGCGCGCGGCCAGTGTCGTCGAAGTGCTCGCGCACGCCGGTGTCGATGCGCAGCGCATGGCCGCGATCGGCTACGGCGAGCACCGCCCGGTCGCCGACAATGCCAGCGCCGATGGCCGGCTGCGCAACCGGCGCGTGGTCATGGTCGTGCTGAACCAGCCCGATCCGCGCGCCGATGTCGCCGTCGACCCGGACGCTGCCGGCACCAACGGCCCGCGTGCCACCGATACCGCCGGGACTGCGCCATGAACTCCGAAGCCTTGCTGTGGGGCGTCGCGATCACCGCGATCGTGGTCGCCAACATCGTGCTGGTGGCGCTGGCCGTCATCGTCCACCGCCGCTGGCAGGCGGCGTTCACGCAGGCGAAGGACAGCGCCAGCGAGGGCGCGGCGCTGCTCGCCGAGCTGCGCGCGCTGGCCGCGACCCAGACGGCGCTGCAGGCCGAGCTGCAGAAATCCCACACCGAAACGCTCGCGGCCACCGAGGCGCTGCGCCTGGACGTGCGCGCGCTGTCCGCGGCGCTCGGCGTGTTCGGCCAGCGGCTCGGACGCATCGAGGAAGACCTCGAACGCCGCGCCGAGGCCGCGCAGCCGGTCGGCGTGCGCACCGAACTCGAACGCAAGTCGATCGAGTTCGCCACGCGCCTGGCCTCGCGCGGGGCCTCGGCCGATGAACTCGTCGAGCTGTGCGGGCTGTCGCGCGGCGAGGCCGAGCTGCTGATGCGCGTGCATGCGAAGCCGGGCGCCAAGCAGGAAGGTTCGGGGCGCTGAAGCCGCCGGGTTCCGGCCCCGGTGCCTGAGGGGTGCCTGAGGGCGGATCGCGGTCGCACCCGGCTCCGGCCCGATGCCGGTTGACACGCCCGCGGATCGCGGCCTGGAATCGCCTGCCGCCGTGCACAGCTGCGGCGGCAGCGCCAGGAATCCGGGGAGAACCGCCATCATGGCCCGTGCTGGAACCCTCCTTTTCGAACCCGTCCGCGAAGCGGTCACGGCCTGCGTGACCAAGTTCGGCGGGCAGCCCTGCTGGCTGAAAGCCCCGCAATGGCCGCTGAGCCGCGCGACCGGCCAGCCGATGCGCTTCATCGCGCAGGTGGCGCTGGAGGCCCCGCTCTTTGCCGGGACCGGCGGCCGCATGGCGTATCTGTTCATGACCGATGATCCGGAGCAGTACGTCGATGGCACCTGGGAGCCGGAGGGCGGGGAGAACGCCGTCGTCGTGCAGCCCGGGCACTTCACGGGACCGGCCGTGGCGCTGGCGCAGGGACCGTCGCTGTACCGGATGGCCGAAGTCGCCGGGGAGGTGCAGCTGCAGCCGCAGGCCGTCGAATTCCGGGTGCAGCTTCGGTTCGTGGAGGAGCCCGGGCATCAGCCGGAATCGGTGCGCGGCGAATGGACGCAGGAGCAGCAGGAGTCCCGGGCGCGGGCGCTGGAAGGCAGCAAGGTCGGCGGAACCCCCGGATTCCTGCAGGGCGACGAGTTTCCGCAGCCCGGCGACTGGAAGCTGCTGCTGCAGCTCGATTCCACCACCGTGCCTTTCTACGTGAACTTCGGCGATGCCGGCATCGGCTATGCGTTCATCGACCAGGCCGAGCAGGAGGGCCGGTTTCTGTGGCAGTGCTGCTGACGGGAACCGGCAGGATCCCGGGCTTTCCGGCTATGTTCGCCCGTCGCCCCGGCCCTGCATCGGAGTCCGCGCCATGTACCAGCCCGCCAGCTTCACCGAAACCCGCCTCGACGTGCTGCATGCCGTGATGCGCGCCGCGCCGCTCGCGAGCCTCGTCATCCACGGCCCCGACGGCCTCGATGCCGACCCGCTGCCGCTGCTCCTCGATGCCGCCGCCGGACCGTGCGGCACGCTCGCCGGCCACTGCGCGCGCGCCAATCCGCTGTGGACGCGGGCCGGCACCGGCGGCATCGACGCGCTCGCGATCTTCCACGGCCCCGAGCACTACGTGTCGCCGGCCTGGTATCCGGCCAAGCAGGAACACGGCCGCGTCGTGCCGACCTGGAATTACGTGATCGTGCAGGCCTACGGCCGGCTGCGCGCGATCGATGACCGTGACTGGCTGCGCCGGCAGGTCACGGCGCTGACGCAGCAGCAGGAAGCCGGTGCCGCCGCGCCGTGGGCGGTCGGCGATGCGCCGGCCGATTACCTCGACAAGATGCTCGGCGCCATCGTCGGGCTGGAGCTGCGCATCGAGCGGCTGAGCGGCAAATGCAAGCTCAGCCAGAATCAGCCGGCGGCGAATCGCGACGGCGTGATCGCGGGGCTGCAGGCACTCGGCACTTCCCGGGCTGCGGTGATGGCGGCCGAGGTGGCGGGGCGCATGACGCCGCCGCGCGCGGACTGAACGACCGCGGGCCGCAGGCGCCTGCGCCGTGCCGGCTTTTCAGTCGCGCACGAACAGCGCGATCGATTCGACGTGCGTCGTGTGCGGGAACATGTCCATGACGCCGGCGGCTTCGAGCCGGTAGCCGTGCGTGTGCACGAGTTCGGCGGCGTCGCGCGCGAGGGTTGCCGGGTGGCAGGAGACGTAGACGATGCGCGAGGCGCCCATCGCGGCGACGTGCGGCATCATCTCCAGCGCACCGGAGCGCGGCGGGTCGAGCAGGATGCGGTCGTAGCGCGCCTGGCGCCAGGTCTGCGTCGTGATGTCGGTCGTCAGGTCGGCGACATGGAAGCCGGCGTTGCCGATGCCGTTGGCCGCGGCGTTGCGCCCGGCCCATTCGACCAGCGCCGGTTCGCCCTCGACGCCGCTGACCCGTCCTTCGGCGCCGGTGACGCGCGCCAGCGCCAGCGTGAAGTTGCCGAGGCCGCAGAACAGGTCGAGCACGTGCTGGCCCGGCTGCACGTCGAGCAGTTCGATCGCACGCGCGATCATCTGCCGGTTGATGTCGGCGTTGACCTGCGTGAAGTGCTGCGTGCGAAACGCCAGTTCCACGTCGTACGCCGGCAGCCGGTAGTGCAGGTCGGCGATCTCGTCCGGCCACAGCGCATGGGTCGAGCCGGCATTGCCGGGCTGCAGCAGGATGCGGATGCCATGCTCGCGGCCGAAGGCGGCGAGCTTTTCGCAGTCCTCGGCACTCGGCGGGTCCATGACCCGGAAGTTCAGCGCCACGCCGTCCTCGCCGACCGCGACCTCGATCTGCGGCAGGCGGGTTTTGATGCTGAGGCTGCCGATCAGCGCCGACAGCGCCTCGATGCGCGTGCCGACGCTCGGGTGCAGCACCTCGCAGCCGAGCAGGTCGGCGAGATAGGGCGCGTGCTTCTCGCGAAAGCCGACCAGCACCTTGTCCTTCTTCGGCACGAAGCGCACGCCGAGCCGCGCCTTCTGACGGTAGCCCCAGTGCGGGCCGGTCAGCGGCGCCAGCCAGTGCGCGGGCGTCACGCGGCCGATGCGTTCGAGGTTCTCGACGAGCTGGTCGTGCTTGAACGCGATCTGCCGGTCGGCCGCCAGATGCTGCAGGCTGCAGCCGCCGCAGACGCCGAAGTGCCGGCAGCGCGGCGCCACGCGCTCGGGGCTCGCTTCGAGCACGCCGGTGGTCAGCGCCTCGTCGTAGCCGCCGCGGGTGGCCAGATAGCGGTATTCGACGGTCTCGCCGGGCAGCGCGCCTTCGATGAACACGACCTTGCCGTCGACGCGGGCGATGCCGCGGCCGTCGTGGGCGAGGCTGTCGATGCGGGCGGTGAACACGCCTTCCGGCGCGCGGGGTTTGCGGTGGTGACGACGGGCCATCGGAGCGGAAACCGGATCAGGGAGGGGGGATACGAAGGCGGCGGGCAGGGGCGGCGACAGCCGTCAGTCCCCGGGGCAGTTCGTCCAGCCGGCGCGGAACTCGTCGAAATGCGGCTGCGGGTTCTGGACGAGCCAGTCGCGCAGCAGCCGGCATTCGCCGGCGTAGCCCTCGGGGCCGAGGTTGCCGCGCATCAGCTCGAAGCGCAGCCAGACCAGATAGGTGTTCAGCACGTCGGTCTCGCAGTAGGCGCGGATCGCATCGAGCCGGCCGGCGCGGTAGGCGTCCCAGACCTTGCTGCCGTCCATGCCGAGCTTGCCGGGCAGGCCGAGCAGCGTCGCGATCTCGTCGAGCGGCGCGCAGGCGCGCGGCTGGTAGCCGGCGAGCACGTCCATCAGGTCGGTGTGCCGCCAGTGGAAGCGCGCGAGGTAGTGGTTGTAGCGGAAGCCCGGTTCGGAATCGCCGGTCTCCCAGTAGCGCGGCGCCTGCACGCCGTGCAGCAGCGCGCGGTAGTGCAGCACCGGCAGGTCGAAACCGCTGCCGTTCCAGCTCACCAGCGTCGGCGTGTACTTGCCGATGCCGTCGAAGAAGCGCTGGATCAGCTCGGCCTCGCCGGATTGCGGCGTGCCGAGCGACCAGACGCGCAGCTGGCTGCCCGAGCGCAGCACGGCCGAGATCGCGACGACGCGCTGCAGGTGGTGGCGGATGAAGTCCGAGCCGGTTTCCTGGCGGCGCAGATGGAACATCGCATCGGCGACCTGCGCGTCATCGAGGCCGGCGAGTCCGGCATCAAGCCGGCGGGCGCCGTCGGTGTCGGGAATGGTCTCGATGTCGAAGACGAGGACGTTCACGGGCGCTTCACTGTAAGTACTGTAAGTCCGGTCAGTCCGGGAACACGCCGGTCGACAGATACCGGTCGCCGCGGTCGCAGACGATGCTGACGATCAGCGCGTCCGGGGTTTCGGCGGCGATGCGCAGCGCCGCGACCATCGCGCCGCCCGAGGAAATCCCGCAGAACAGGCCTTCCTCGCGCGCAAGCTGGCGGGTCATCGCCTCGGCATCGGCCTGATTGACGTCGAGGATGCGATCGACGCGCGGGGCCTCGTAGATCTTCGGCAGATAGGCCTCGGGCCAGCGGCGGATGCCGGGAATCTGCGCACCGTCGGCCGGCTGCACGCCGATGACCTGCACGTGCGGCGCGACCTCCTTGAGGTAACGCGACACGCCCATGATCGTGCCGGTCGTGCCCATGGAGCTGACGAAGTGCGTGATGCGGCCCTGCGTCTGGCGCCAGATTTCCGGGCCGGTGGACTTGTAGTGCGCGAGCGGGTTGTCGGGGTTCGAGAACTGGTCGAGCACGCGGCCCTTGCCCTCGGCCTGCATCGAGAGCGCCAGGTCGCGTGCGCCTTCCATGCCCTGGGCTCTGGTGACGAGGATCAGCTCGGCGCCGAAGGCCTTCATCGTCGCCCGGCGCTCCAGCGACAGGTTGTCCGGCATGATCAGGATCATCCGGTAGCCCTTGATCGCCGCCGCCATCGCCAGCGCGATGCCGGTGTTGCCGCTCGTGGCCTCGATCAGCGTGTCGCCGGGGCGGATGTCGCCGCGGGCCTCGGCCTCGCGGATCATCGACACCGCCGGGCGGTCCTTGACCGAGCCGGCCGGGTTGTTGCCTTCGAGCTTGGCGAGCACGAGGCCGGGCAGGTCGCGGCCGAGGCGCTGCAGCCGCATCAGCGGGGTTTCGCCGACCAGGTCTTCGAGGGTCGGAAACAGGGACGGGTCGATCATGGGCGGCAGGTCCGGATGGGGCAGGGGCGCCGCATTCAGGCGGGCCGGCTAGTATACACGGCCCGTTCCGGCCGCCCGGCCGTTGCCCCTGCCGTCCGATGCTCCTCCTGCCGCTGCCTGCTGCTGTCCTGATCCACGCCTGCCGGCGTGCCGAGCGATGATCTTCTCCGGTCTGCCGGCGCGCATCGCGCTGCTTGCCTTCGTGCCGGTGCTGGGGCTGGCCGCGCTCGCTTCGGCCTGGCTCGGCTACGAGCGCTATCAGGCCGGCGTGCAGGAGATCAACACCCGCGGGACGACGCTGGTGCGCCAGGCGGCCCTGGCCCTGGAGGGCGATCCGGTGCTCGAACGCGAGCGCCTGCGCCGCTACGCGCTCGGGCTGCTCGCCCTCGATGACGTGCTGACCGTGAGCATCGACGGCCTCGACGGCCAGACGCTGGTGCGCGAACAGCGCAGCAGCAGCCAGCGCCTCAACGGCAACGCCGGTGAGCAGCCCGAAGCCTCGCTCGGCTTCGAGGCACCGGTGCGCGGGGCGCTGGCCGCCAGCCTGACGCCGGACATCAGCCCCGGGCCGGGTTACCTGCCGGGGCCGGCGCGCGTGCACATCGAGCTGTCGCGCGCGCCGCTGTTCGCGCTGCGCAGCAGCGTGCTGATCGACACGCTCGGCCTGCTCGGGCTCGGGGCGCTGTTCGGGCTGCTGGCCGCGAGCCTCGGTTCGATCGCGATCCTGACGCCGTTCGAACGCGTGCAGCGCCTGCTGAACCGGCTGCGCAACGGCCAGTTCGAGCCGCCGCTGCGCCGCGGCGACGACGGCGGGCCGCTCGATGCGCTGGAGGAAGGCATCAGTGCCATCGCCCGGCTGCTGCGCGAGCAGCGCCAGACGCTGATGTCGCGCGACGAGCAGACCATGGCCGAACTGCACGAGACGCTGGAGGAACTCGAGATCAAGAACGCCGAGCTCGACATCGCGCGCAAGAAGGCACTGGCCGCGAGCCAGGTCAAATCCGAATTCCTCGCCAACATGAGCCACGAGATCCGCACGCCGATGAACGGCGTGCTCGGCTTCGTCGAGCTGCTGGCCAAGACCGAGCTGTCCCGCACCCAGCAGGGGCATCTGCAGACGATCCGTGCCTCGGCACGGCATCTGATGACCATCCTCAACGACATCCTCGACTTCTCGAAGATCGAGGCCGGCAAGTTCGAACTCGCGCAGCAGCCCTTCGACCTGCGCGAGCTGCTGGAGAACGCCGTGCTGCTGTTCGCCCCGAACGCGCACGCCAAGAACCTGTCGCTGGTGCTCGACGTGGCGCCCGAGCTGCCTTCGGGGCTGATCGGCGACGGGCCGCGCATCGCGCAGATCGTCACCAACCTCGTCAGCAACGCCGTCAAGTTCACCGATCGCGGCCAGGTCGAGGTCTGCGTGCGGCTGTGCTCCGAAACCGCGAAGACCGTGACGTTCGGCATTGCCGTGCTCGATACCGGCATCGGCTTCGCGCCGCAGGACCGCGCACGCCTGTTCAGCGCCTTCGACCAGATCGACACCTCGCCGACGCGCCGCCACGGCGGCACCGGTCTCGGACTCGCGATCTGCCGGCGCCTGGTGCAGATGATGGGCGGCGACATCCACGCCGAGAGCGTGCCCGGTGAGGGCGCGTGCTTCGAGGCGACGCTGCGGCTCGATCGGCTGCTCGCCACCGAAGCCGGCGAGGGCGCCGAGGCAGTGCCGCCGCCGGTGTCGATGCCGGCGCTGCTGGCGATGCGCGATGAGACGCTGGCGCGCGCGCTCACGCACATCCTGGCGCTGCGCGGCGTGGCGGCGAGCCTCTGCCGTGACGTGAACGAGCTGGAGGCAGCGCTGTCGCAGCCGCCGGCGCCGGGACCGCTGCTGATCGCGATCGACCTGCGCACATTGCCGGGCGCCCGTCAGGCCCTGCCCGAGCTGCTGCGCGCGCGCGAGCAGCCGGTCGAGGGCGGGCTGCTGCTGATCGGCGGGGCCGAGGCCGCCATGCCCGGCAACGGCGGCTTCGCCTACGGCCGGCTGCAGGCCTGGCAGATCGCCCGTCCGCCGGTGTCGCGCGAGGTGCTGCCGGTGCTCGATGCGCTGCTCGCCCGCCACGCCGGCACGCCACTGCCGGATCAGGCTTCGACGACGGTGCCGGCGGCGCACAGCACGCCCGGTACCCAGGGGCTGCACGTGCTGCTCGCCGATGACAACCTGATCAACCGTCAGCTCGCCCGGCTGTTCCTGCAGCAGCTCGGTGCGCAGGTCGACGAGGCGGCCAACGGGCTGGAGGCCGTGCAGCGCTGCGCCGGACACGACTACGACGTGGTGCTGATGGACATCCAGATGCCCGAACTCGATGGCCTGTCGGCGACGCGGCGCATCCGCGCGGCCGGCCCGAACCGCGATACGCCGATCGTCGCGCTGACCGCCGAGATCCTGCCGAGCGACGCCGGGCGTTATCGTGCCGCCGGCATCGACGATCAGGTCATCAAGCCGGTCACCGAGGAAGCCCTGGTCGCGACGCTGCTGAAATGGGGCAACCGCTGCCACCTGCCCGATCCGCAGGTGCAGGCCTGAAGTGCAGGCGCGACCCGACGGGCCGCCGGCCGGCTTCTGAACCCCCACCACTGCACCCGCAGCCGCCGGAGGCGCGCCGCGGAGCAGAGAACACCGGAGCCATGCCATGGAATGCGACAACCAAGGAGCGCACGTGACTGAACTTCCCGTCTTTGACCCGCAGGAAGCCCTGCGCGTGACCGGCAACCGTGCCGCGATCGCCACGCATCTGCTCGGCCTGTTCCTGAACGAACTGCCCGAGGCCAGGCTCGTGATCACCGATCTGGCCGCCGACGGCGAGCGCGAGGCGCTGCGCGCGCGCGTGCACAAGCTCGCCGGTTCGGCGATGTACTGCGGCGCGGTGCGGCTGCTCGCCGTCAGCCGGGCCCTGGAAGCCGCCATCGAGGACGGTGCCGCCGACGCGGACATCGAGACCGGCACGCGCTCGGTGCTGGACGAGATCGGCAGATTCATTGCGGCTGCGCCGAAGATGCCCGGATGAATCGGCGGAACGCTCCGCTGCGCAGTGAACCGCCCCGGGTTTCGTGGAGGCTTCCGCCTTTGAGAGGATGGAGCCATGAAAGCATCAATGAAGTTTTCGCCCGAGGTTCAGGAGC
Source organism: Plasticicumulans sp. (assembly GCF_035331805.1). Lineage (NCBI taxonomy): Bacteria > Pseudomonadati > Pseudomonadota > Gammaproteobacteria > Candidatus Competibacteraceae > Plasticicumulans > Plasticicumulans sp. The sequence continues at coordinate 12,910 of NZ_DAOLKE010000077.1, forward strand.
GCGCCGTGCGCATGGTCGCGGAGGCACAGGGGCAACACGACTCGCAGTGGGCAGCGATCGTGTCGAT
>NZ_DAOLKE010000078.1:0-12880 GCF_035331805.1 Plasticicumulans sp.
GTCGCGGACATGCAGGACTCCGTGGCGCAAGGGCCAGGTCTGGGCGGAGCCCCGAGCATGGCCGGGCGCGGCGTGAGTCACGGCAAGCAGCGCTGTCTCCGGAGCAAATCACGGCAGGTGTTCGACCGCGAGCGCATCGCCGATGCGAACCCAGCCGCCTTCGAGCACGCGCGCGGTGATGCCGCCGTGGCCGCGCATGGCGTTCCAGCCGCCCGGTCCGAGGGCGGCTTCCATGCGCGAGCAGGGCTGGCACAGGCCGCTGTATTCGCAGAGCGCCTCGCCGAGGCGGAAGCGCCGGCCCTTCAGCGCCAGCAGGTTCAGGCCGGAAATCACGAGATTGCGCCGCAGCCGTGCCGGCTCGACCGCGGCCAGTCCGGCACAGCCGGCGATCACCGGCAGGTGCTCGGCCTGCAGCAGCGTGAGCTGGCGTGCGCCGTCGGGCCGGCCGGCCCAGCGGTCACCGGCCAGGCCGCGACCGGCCTCGGCGAGCACCGCATCGACCTCCTGCATCGGCGCACGCGGCGCCGGGCGCAGGCCGATCCAGTCGACGCGCCCGGTCTGCGGCAGCGTCGCCAGCAGTTGCCCGAGCGGCCCGCTCAGCCCGGCCATGTCGCGAGCAGGGCTTCGAGTTCGTGCAGGTCGTGAATCACGAACTCCGGCGGCGCGAGTCCGTGCGGCCAGTCGCGCCCGTCGCGCCGCACCCAGACCGCGCGCAGACCGGCCGCGCGCGCGCCTTCGACATCGTGCTCCGGGTCGTCGCCGACGTGCAGGATCGCCGCCGGCGGCAGGCCGAGGCGCGCGACGGCCTGCTCGAACATCGCCGGATGCGGCTTCTGCGTGCCGACGATCGCCGCCGACAGGTGGAACGCGAACAGGTGTGCGATGCCGATGCGATCGAGATCGGCGTTGCCGTTGCTGAGCGCGACGACCGGGTAGCGCGCGGCCAGGCGTTCGAGCACCGGCAGCGCATCGGCGAAGAACTCGACCTGGTTGCGCGCCGCGAAGAACACCTCGAACGCCTCGTCGAGCGCGAATTCGGCGTAACCGGCGAGTTCGGCGGCGCGCGTCAGGCCGCGGCGGCGGATCAGGCTGCGGTCGTGGGCGATGGCCGGGTCGCGGGTGGCCTCGTCGCTGCAGAGCCGGCGCAGCGCCAGCGCATCGAACTGCGCGGCGATGCGCGGATAGCCGGCGAGCAGCCAGTCGTGCAGCTTCGCCTCGGCGCGCTCGATGCACGGCCAGATGTTCCACAGCGTGTCGTCGAGGTCAAAGCTCAGGGCGCGGATGGCGACGGTCATGGCGCAGGTCTCGGTCGGACGCGATCGACGGGTTGGGACCCCGGGCGCGTGACTTTCGCATGAATCCGCGCACGGCAGCGCGCGCGTGCCCGCCGGGCGGACCGCCGTGCTGCGGCGCATCCGGTACAATTCCGCGCCTTTTCCGCCCCGCCCCCCGCCGTTTGCCGAGAGGCCGATCGCCCATGCTGCGCTTCCGTGGTTCCCCCGCCCTTTCCGCCTTCCGCCGCGACAAGCTGCTCGCGGCCGTGCAGGCGCGCGTGCCCGCGGTGCGCGGCGTCTACGCCGAATACGTGCATTTCGTCGACGGCCGCCTCGATGAGGCCGGCACGGCGGTGATGACGCAGCTGCTCGAATACGGTCCGGCGCTCGAAGCCCGCACCGGGACGACGCCGCCGCTGCTCTTGGTCGTGCCGCGGCCGGGCACGATCTCGCCGTGGTCGTCGAAGGCCACCGACATCGCGCACGCCTGCGGGCTCGATGAAGTGCGCCGCGTCGAGCGCGGCATCGCCTGGTGGTTCGACGGCGCCGGCGCGGCCGATCGTCCGCTGCTGGCGCCGCTCGTGCACGATCGCATGGTCGAGGCCGTGCTCGCCGACGACGACGATCCGGCCGTGCTGTTCACGCAGGCCGAACCGCGGCCGCTGGCGAGCGTCGACGTGCTCGGCGGCGGTCGCGAGGCGCTGGTCGCAGCCAACCGTTCGCTCGGCCTCGCGCTGTCCGCAGACGAGATCGACTACCTGGTCACGAACTTCACGCAGCTCGGGCGCAACCCGAACGATGTCGAGCTGATGATGTTCGCGCAGGCCAACTCCGAGCACTGCCGGCACAAGATCTTCAACGCCGACTGGATCGTCGACGGCGAGACGCAGCCGGTGTCGCTGTTCGGCATGATCAAGAACACCTATCGCGTCGCGCCGGCGGGCGTGCGCTCGGCCTACCACGACAACGCCGCGGTCATCGACGGCCACCCGGCGCAGCGCTTCTTCCCCGATGCGCAGACGGCCGAGTACCGCACCTCGGCCGAGCCGCTGCACATCCTGATGAAGGTCGAGACGCACAACCACCCGACCGCGATCTCGCCGTTCCCGGGAGCGGCGACCGGCTCGGGCGGCGAGATCCGCGACGAGGGCGCGACCGGGCGCGGCTCGAAGCCGAAGGCCGGCCTCTGCGGCTTCTCGGTGTCGAACCTGCACCTGCCCGATGCGCCGCAGCCCTGGGAAGGCACGCCGGCGAAGCCCGGGCGCATCGCCTCGGCGCTGGAGATCATGCTCGACGGCCCGATCGGCGCGGCGGCCTTCAATAATGAGTTCGGCCGTCCGAACCTCTGCGGCTACTTCCGCAGCTTCGAGCTCGACGGCCCGGACGGCGAGCGGCGCGGCTATCACAAGCCGATCATGATCGCCGGCGGCTACGGCTCGATCCGCGAGGCGCTGATCGACAAGGCCGGCGTGCCGGCCGGAGCTGCCATCGTCGTGCTCGGCGGCCCGGCGATGCTGATCGGCCTCGGCGGCGGCGCGGCCTCGTCGATGGCGACCGGCGCTTCGAGCGAGGACCTCGACTTCGCCTCGGTGCAGCGCGGCAACCCCGAGATCCAGCGCCGCGCGCAGGAGGTCATCGACCGCTGCGCCGCGCTCGGCGACGCCAACCCGATCCTGTCGATCCACGATGTCGGCGCCGGCGGGCTTTCCAACGCCGTGCCCGAGATCGTGCACGGCGCCGGCCGCGGCGGGCGCTTCGAGCTGCGCAAGGTGCCCTCCGACGACCGCGGCCTGTCGCCGCTGGAGATCTGGTGCAACGAGGCGCAGGAGCGCTACGTGCTCGCGCTCGACGCCGCGCGCCTGCCGGTGTTCGAGGCCATCGCCGCGCGCGAACGCTGCCCGTACGCGGTGCTCGGCGAGGCGATCGAGGCCGGACAGCTGACCGTCAGCGATGCGCTGCACGGCAACGCGCCGGTCGACATGCCGATGCAGGTGCTGCTCGGCAAGCCGCCGAAGATGCTGCGCGACGTGCAGCGCATCGCCGTCGCAGGCCGGCCGCTCGCGCTCGAGGGCGTCACGGTCGCCTCGGCCGCCGGACGCGTGCTGCGCCTGCCGGCGGTCGCCGACAAGTCCTTCCTGATCACGATCGGCGATCGCACCGTCACCGGTCTGGTCGCGCGCGACCAGATGATCGGCCCGTGGCAGGTGCCGGTCGCCGACTGCGCGGTGACGCTGACCGATTACCACGGCCACACCGGCGAGGCGATGGCGATGGGCGAGCGCACGCCGCTCGCCGTGCTCGACGCGCCGGCCTCCGGACGCATGGCGGTCGCCGAGGCGATCCTGAACCTCGCCGCGGCGCGCATCGGCAAGCTCGGGGATGTGAAGCTGTCGGCCAACTGGATGGCCGCGGCCGGCCACCCGGGCGAGGACGCGCGGCTGTTCGACACCGTGCGCGCGGTCGGGCTGGAATTCTGCCCGGCGCTCGGCATCGCCATCCCGGTCGGCAAGGATTCGCTGTCGATGCAGACCCGCTGGCAGGAGGCCGACGGCACGGCGAAGCGCGTGACCTCGCCGCTGTCGCTGATCGTCTCGGCCTTCGCACCGGTGCTCGATGCGCGCGCGACGCTGACGCCGCAGCTGCGCACCGATGCCGGCGACACCGACCTGATCCTCGTCGACCTCGGCCGCGGCAAGAACCGCCTCGGCGGCTCGGCGCTCGCGCAGTGCCACGGCCAGACCGGCGACACGGTGCCGGACTGCGATTCGCCCGAAGACCTCGCCGCGCTGTTTGCGGCCGTGCAGCAGCTGAACGCCGCCGGCCGGCTGCTCGCGTATCACGACCGCTCCGACGGCGGCCTGCTGGTGACGCTCGCCGAGATGTGCTTTGCCGGCGGCTGCGGCGCGACCGTGCTGCTCGATGATCTCGACGCCGACCCGCTGGCGGCGGCCTTCAGCGAGGAAGCCGGCGTCGTGCTGCAGGTGCGCGCCGCTGACCGCGACGCGGTGCTGCGCGCGCTTGCCGCTGCCGGCCTCGGCGACTGCACGCACGTGCTCGGCGCCCCGGACACCGGCGACCGGCTGCGGCTTCTGCACGGCGGCGAAGCCGTGCTCGACCAGCGCCGCAGCGAGCTGCGCGCCGCGTGGTCGGAAACCTCGTGGCGGATGCAGCGGCTGCGCGATCACCCCGAATGTGCCGACCAGGCCTACGCGCTTGCCTGCGATGCCGCCGACCCGGGCCTGTCGGTGCAGCTCACTTTCGATCCGACCAGCGATGTCGCCGCGCCCTTCATCGCCACCGGCGCCCGGCCGCGGGTCGCGGTGCTGCGCGAACAGGGCGTCAACGGCCAGATCGAGATGGCCGCGGCCTTCGACCGCGCCGGCTTCACGGCCGTCGACGTGCACATGAGCGACATCCTCGGCGGGCGCGTCGAGCTCGCCGGCTTCCGCGCGCTGGTCGCCTGCGGCGGGTTTTCGTACGGCGACGTGCTCGGAGCCGGCGAAGGCTGGGCCAAGTCGATCCTGTTCAACGCCCGCGCCCGCGAGCAGTTCGAAGCCTTCTTCGCGCGCCCGGACACGCTCGCGCTCGGCGTCTGCAACGGCTGCCAGATGATGTCGAACCTGCACGGGATCATCCCCGGCGCCGACCTGTGGCCGCGCTTCGTGCGCAACCGCGTCGAGCAGTTCGAGGCGCGGCTCGCGCGCGTCGCGGTGCTCGAATCGCCGTCGGCCTTCCTCGCCGGCATGGCCGGCTCGCTGCTGCCGATCGCGGTCGCGCACGGCGAGGGCCGCGCCGAGTTCCGCGAAGGCTCGGGCCCGAAGAAGGTGCTGTCGGCCGGGCTTGCCTGCCTGCAGTTCGTCGATCACCACGGCGAACCGACCGAAACCTACCCGCTGAACCCGAACGGCGCCCCGGCCGGCATCACCGGCCTGACCACGCACGACGGCCGCGTCACGATCCTGATGCCGCACCCGGAGCGCGTGTTCCGCACCGTGCAGCATTCCTGGCACCCGGCCGGCTGGGGCGAGGACGGACCGTGGCTGCGGATGTTCAGGAACGCGCGCAAGTGGCTGGGCTGAGCGGCTGGGCATCCTGAATCCGCCGGAATCCGCCGGACTCTGCCGGCACGTCTCCTTCAGCCCTCTTTCGTCGCGGGAGAAGGCTGAAGGGACGAGGGAAAGAAGGAGAAAACGGATTCCGGCGGCTGCGGCGGGATCAGTTGCTCTCGCACTCGCACTTCGGCGCCGACGAACCCGAGCCGTTGGCGCAGCGCGCCGTCTGGCCGGACGGACAGCTGGTGGCGCACTGCTGGTCCTGGTTGTCGTTGGTGGCCGTGCACGAGGAATCGGCATGCACGCCCGCTGAGGCCAGCATGGCCAGCAGCAGCGCGGACAGACGCATCGGGGTCGACATCGCGGTGTTCTCCTTCTCGGGGTGATCTTCTTCGGGGCGATCGGGGCCGCGCCGTGCGGCACCTGCCTGCTGCGGAGCGTAGACAGGCCCCGGCGTTCCCTCCGCTGCCGGGATTGCAGCGGATGGCTGATCCTGCGCATGCCGGCCGTCCCGGGCCCGTGCGAGTCTCGGCACGTCCTCTTCCCCCGACTCCGGAGCCCCGATCATGAGCCGCTACCTCTGGCAGCCCGAACGACATGCCCTCGGCATCGAAGCCATGGACCGCACGCACGCCGAGTGTCTGGCGCTGGCGCGCGCGCTGGAGGAGTGCCCGCAGGATCAGCTCGCCCCGCGCTTCGCCGAACTGATCGGCCACACCGAGGCGCACTTCGCCGCCGAGGAAGCGAGGATGCAGGCCAGCGCCTGCCCGAGCACGCCCGAGCATCAGGCCGAGCACCGGCGCGTGCTCGGCGACCTGCGCCGCTTTGCCTCGTCGCTGGCGCGCGGCCGCCCGGCAATGCTGCGCGCCTACCTCGCCGAAGGCTTCGCCGAATGGCTGGAGCAGCACGTCGCGACCATGGATGCGGCGCTGGCGGCGCATCTGAAGGCCTGCGGGGAAAGCTGAAAGCGGGCGATTCCTGAACCGCGCGCCCTCCCCGGCACGAGCGGCTGCCGGACACTCCGGGCTCCTCTGCCGTTCCTCGCAACGCCGGCTCCGCCCCGTGCCGCTTCGCTCAGGCCTGCGGCTGCTCCAGCAGCGCCAGTACCGTCACCAGCCGAGGGGAACGGCGCGCGTGCAGGGCGTGGATCGACAGCCGGCAGATACCCACCTCATCGAGGCGCGTGAGCCGGCCGGCGTCGAGCAGCGGCACCGCCAGCGCCGCCGGCAGCCAGGCCGGACCGCCGCCGTGCAGCAGCAGCTCGCGCGCCAGTGGTACCGATGCCACGCGCCGCGGCGACGACGCAGCCTCGCCGGCATCCGGCAGCGGCGGGCCGGCCTCGATGTCGATCGGACCGTCGGCCCCACGGGTGCCGGCCACCAGCAGCCATTCCTGCACGCCGTAGAGCCGCGTCGCCAGCCCCTCGCCGGCCGGCGGCTGGCTGACGAAGGCCAGATCCAGCGTGCCGTCGAGCACGCGCTGCACGAGCACGGCCGGCGGCGCGGTCACGGCATCAAGCGCCAGCGCCGGCTGCGCGGCGAAGGGCAGGGCCAGCGCCTCGGCAAGCCCTCCTTCCCACAGCGCCGCCGGCGCGCCGAGGGTGATGCCGTCGCCACTGCCGGCGGCAAGCCGGGCCTCGCGGCAGATCTGCGACCAGCTCGCCAGCAGTTCGGCCGCATGTCCGGCGAAGCGCTCGCCGGCCGCGGTCAGACGCACCTCGCGGCGGTTGCGCTCCAGCAGCGGCGCGCCGACCGCATCTTCGAGCTGGCGGATGCGGGCGCTGACCGCCGATTGCGTCAGGTACAGCGCCGCCGCGGCCCGGCCGAAGTGGCGGGTGCGGGCGACTTCCAGAAAGGTGCGCAGCAGTTGCGTATCCATGGATCGGCGGGAGCCCGTGCGCGAATCGGTCTGCCGCAGCATGCGTCAGCCGGCGGCAGATTTCATCGCGCGACCGATGCCGTCCTGCATGCCGGCCGCCCCGCCGGCTGCCTGCAGCGGGGCGTTCCGGACTTTCCATGCAACGCCTCTGTCAGCCGTCGCCGCCGGTCACCAGCCGCGTGCCGCGGCGGAAGGTCAGGTACGCCCAGAACCACGAGATCGCGACCGACACGCGGCTGCGCAGCTGCGCGAGGAAGGCGACGTGCACCGCGCCCCACAGCCACCACGCCAGCCCGCCGGCGAGGCGCACGCGGCCGAAGTCGGCGATCGCCGACTGCCGGCCGATGGTCGCGAGGCTGCCCTGATGCACGTAGCGAAACGGCGCCGGCGCATCGCGGCCTTCGAGCCGGGCGCGGATCGCCGTGGCCACATACGCCCCGCCCTGCTTCGCAGCCGGTGCCAGCCCCGGCACCGGCCGGCCGTTCCAGCCGAGGCTCGCGGCGGTGTCGCCGATCGCGTAGACGCCCGGCCAGCCCTCGACCGACAGATCGGCGGCGACCGGCACGCGCCCGGCGCGGTCGGCTTCGAGCCCGAGCCACTGCGCCGCCGGCGAGGCCATGACGCCGGCGGCCCAGAACACCGCGCGCGCGCCGATGCGCGTGCCGGACACCAGCACGCCGTCGGCATCGACCGCCTCGACGCGCGCCGAGGTCAGCACCTCGACGCCGAGGCGTTCGAGGTCGCGCTGCGCCCGCGCCGACAGCACCTCCGGGAAGGCCGGCAGCACGCGCGCATCGGCCTGGATCAGGATCACGCGCGCCGCGGCCGGATCGATGTGCCGGAACTCGCCGCTCAGGCCGTGATGCGCAAGCTCGGCGATCGAGCCGGCCAGCTCGACGCCGGTCGGACCGCCGCCGACGATCACGAAGGTGAGCAGCCGGGCGCGCTCGACCGGATCGGTGCTGGTCTCGGCGCGTTCGAAGGCGAGCAGGATGCGCCGGCGGATCGCGGTGGCATCGTCGATCTGCTTCAGGCCCGGCGCGTACGGTTCCCAGTCGTCGCGTCCGAAGTAGCTGTGGCGCGCACCGGTGGCGAGCACGAGGAAGTCATACGGCAGCGTCGAACCATCGGCGAGCCGGAGCCGGCGTGCGTCGCGATCGACGCCGGCGGCCTCGCCGAGCCGCACGCGGGCGTTGTCCTGCGTGCGCAGCAGTTCGCGGATCGGCGTGGCGATGTCGGACGGATCGAGCGTCGCGGTCGCGACCTGATAGAGCAGCGGCTGGAACAGGTGGTGGTTGCGCTTGTCGACGACGGTCACGCGGCACGGCGCCTCGGCCAGCCCCCGCGCCACCGCCAGTCCGCCGAAGCCGGCGCCGACGACGACGACCTGCGGCAGGCCGTCGACGACCTCGTCCGGCAGCGCCGACAGGCGCGGTGCGCGCCGTTCGATCGCCGCCGCGATCAGGCCATCGAGCGACCACGCACCGGCGCCGCGCAGCGCGAGCAGCAGCGCGAGGCCGGCGAGCCAGCCGAAGTCCGGCAGCGACGCGGCTGCGAAGATCAGCAGCAGCGCCGGTGCGAACAGCCGCGTGCCGAGCCCGGCGAGCACCAGCGCCGCGCCGAGCAGGCACGGCCAGGCACCGGCGAGCGGCGCGCCGCTGAAGCCCGGCCACTGCGTATCGAGCACCCGCCACGCCAGCCAGCCGCGCAGGACGAGCAGCCACGGCGCCTCACCGGCCGCGCTCACGGCCGCCAGCCCTGCCTGCAGGCGCGCCGCCCCCGGCAGCGCGCTGCTCGAAAGCCCGCGCGCCAGCAGCCGGTCGAGCGACAGCGGCCCGGCGCCGAGCAGCAGCCAGCCGCCGAGCAGCACGAGCCAGTCGCGGTGCTCGGCGAGTGCGCGGTATTCGAGGTCGATGACCAGCGTCAGCGCGATCAGCGCCACGGCCGCGGCGCGCGTCGCCAGGCCCGCTGCCAGCAATATCCCGCCGAGCAGTTCGGCCGTGACGCCGAGCACGGCGGCCGTCGCCGGTGCCAGCCAGTCGACCGGATATTCAAACGTCGCGAGCCTGAGCGCCGTCGGCCAGTCGGCGAGCTTCAGCAGGCCCGAGACGAGGAAGACCTGCGCGAGCGCCAGACGCACGCCGAGTTCGGCGAACGGCCAGAGTGCCGCGGCGGGTTTCTGCAGCGCATGCAGGACACGCGCGAGCTTGCGTGCCGAGCGGTGTTCGCGCAGCGCGCGCGTGGCGCGGGCGAAGGTTTCAGCGTGGACGTGCATGGTCGTGCCTCCTTCGCCGTTCACAGGAACATCGTCGCGACGTCGGTCGACGAGCGCACGCCGACATCGCCGAAGTGCCGGGCCAGCCACTGCTGCGCCTTCTGCCGGCCGAGTTCGCGCAGCTCGCAGAGCCAGCGCCAGTCGGCGTTGAGCTTGCTCGACACGCCGAGCTGCGCCATGCGCTCCTCGGCGTCGATCGAGTGGATGCGCAGGCGCTTGTACTGCGCCGGGTCGAGCGCGCCCTCGTCGATCAGCCTGGTGACGAAGCCGATCGCGCGCATCTCGCGCATCAGCGAGCTGTTGAAGGACAGCGTGTTGACGCGATCCATGATCTCGCGCGCCGTCCTCGGCACCTCGGGGATCTCGATCGGGTTGATGCGGATGATCAGCACGTCGCGGCTGTCGGTGCCGTAGATCAGCGGGTAGATCGGCGGATTGCCCATGTAGCCGCCGTCCCAGTAGTGCTCGCCGTCGATCTCGACCGCCTGGAACAGGAAGGGCAGACAGGCCGAGGCCAGCACCGCCTCGGGGCCGATCTCGTGCGTCTCGAACACGCGGATGCGCCCGCGCCGGACGTTGGTCGCGCACAGGAACAGCTTCACGTCCTGCGCGCGGCGCAGCACGTCGAAATCGACGACGGCATTGAGCACGTCGCGCAGCGGATTGGTGTTCATCGGGTTCAGCTGGTACGGCGAGAAGAAGCGCGTCAGCGTGTCGAACACGAAATACGCCGGCGACCACTCCATGCCGCCGTTGCCGATCCAGCGGTCGAACCACGACGGCTGCATCGGCGAGTACGCCGGCAGCGCGCGAGGCCGTAGGCGAGCACCGCGGCGTTCATCGCGCCGGCGCTGGTGCCGCTGATGCCGTCGATCAGCAGCCGCCCGTCCTCCAGCAGCCGGTCGAGCACGCCCCAGGTGAAGGCGCCGTGTGCGCCGCCACCCTGCAGCGCGATGTTGATGCGGTGAATGCCGTCTTGCGGGTTGGCGGTCATGTCGGGTTTTCTCCTCGCGTCTGCCGGAACGTGCCGGACGCCTGCGCTTTCAGCCCCCTCTCTCCCCTCGCGGGAGAGAGGGCACAGAACCCGCAGTCGGGTATCGGGAATGCGATCAGCGCGCCGTCCAGCCGCCGTCGACGGCCAGCGCCTGCCCGGTCAGCTGCGCCGCGGCGCCCGAGGCCAGGAACACCACCAGCTCGCCGAGCTGCTCCGGCGTCACGAACTGCCCCGAAGGCTGCTTCTCCTCCAGCAGCTCGCGCCCTGCCTGCTCGATGCCGATGCCCTCGACCGCGGCGCGATCGGCGATCTGCTTCTCGACCAGCGGCGTCAGCACCCAGCCGGGGCAGACGGCGTTGCAGGTCACGCCGAGCCCGGCGGTTTCGAGCGCCACGACCTTGCTGAGGCCGACGATGCCGTGCTTGGCCGCGACGTAGGCGGCCTTGTGCGCCGAGCCGACCAGGCCGTGCACCGAGGCGATGTTGACGATGCGCCCGAAGCCGCGATCGAGCATGCCGGGCAGCGCCAGGCGGATCGCGTGGAAGGCCGCGCTCAGGTTCAGCGCGAGGATCGCGTCCCACTTCTCGACCGGGAACTCCTGCACCGGCGCCGTGTGCTGGATGCCGGCGTTGTTGACCAGCACGTCGAGGCGGCCGAAGCGCATCGTCGCGGTGTCGATCAGCTCGGCCACGCCTTCGGGCTTGCGCAGGTCGGCGCCGCTGAACACGGCCTCGACGCCGAAATCGGCCATGAACTGCGTGCAGAGCGCATCGGCTTCCATCGGCGTGCTCAGGCCGTTCAGCACCAGCGCGTGGCCGTGCTCGGCGAGCTTGCGCGCGATGCCGAGGCCGATGCCGCTGGTGGAACCGGTGACGACGGCGACGGGGGTGTTGGGGTTGTGCGAAGACATCGGGGACATGCTCGGGACTCCTGGGGGCGGGTGGTATCGGGGCACGGGTGTATCGGTACACCTCGATTCCCCCGGAGCGAGCCGCATGCCAGGTCATATCCTGCTTTCAGAACAGCGACTTGCCGATTCCCCGCCGTTTCGGCCCGCGAGCGCGACCGCGACATCCCGCAGACCGGCCACGCGCGGACGCGGCCGGCCGCGGTGTACGCTGCCGGCCTTCCCTGCACCTTCCGGGTCCCGAACATGAGTCTTGCCGACCTGCCCGACACCGAACTCGCCCGCTGGCTCGACGAGGACGTGCCCTATCTCGACCTGACCACGCACGGCCTCGGCATCGGCCGCACGCCCGGGCGCGCGCACTTCGCCGCCCGCCAGCCGATGACGGTCTGCGCAATCGAGGAAGCCGCGCGGCTGTTCGAGCTGTGCGGCTGCACGGTCGAGCGCCGGGTCGACAGCGGCGCGGCGGTCGCGGCGAAAACGCCACTGCTCAGCGCACACGGCCCGGCCGCCGGCCTGCACCGGGCCTGGAAGACGGCACAGACGCTGGTCGAGATCGCCTCGGGCATCGCCAGCGGTGCCTCGGCGCTGGTCGCCGCCGTGCGCGGCGTCGGCTGCGAGCCGCGCATCGCCTGCACGCGCAAGAATGTGCCCGGCACGCGCCGGCTCGCGGTCAAGGCCATCGTCGCCGGCGGCGCCACGCCGCACCGGCTCGGGCTGTCGGACTCGGTGCTGGTGTTCGCCGAGCACCGCTGCTTCGTGCCGGCCGCGGAACTGGCCGGGCGGCTCGCGGCGCTGAAGCGCGAATACCCGGAGCGGCGCATCGTCGCCGAGGTCAGCGACATCGACGAGGCACTGGCGCTCGCCGCGCTCGGCCTCGACGGCCTGCAGCTCGAAAAATTCGAGCCCGCCGCCATCTCGGAACTGATCGCCCGCCTCGGCCGCCCGCGCCCGCAACTGCTGGCCGCCGGCGGCATCAACCCGGCGAACGCCGCCGCCTACGCCGCCACCGGCGCCGACGTGCTGGTCACCTCCGCGCCCTACCACGCCCCGCCGAGGGACGTGGCCGTGACCCTCGAAGCCGCCGGCTGATCCGCCGGCGACCGCTCCGCCCACCCGATCGCAGGAGACGCCCGATGGACTGCCTCGATCGCATCGCCGAAGAACGCATCCTGCAGGCCCAGCGCGAGGGCGCCTTCGAGAACCTGCCCGGCAACGGCAAGCCGCTGGTGCTCGACGACGACTCGATGATCCCGCCCGAGCTGCGCGCCGCCTACCGCATCCTCAAGAACGCCGGCTACGCCCCGCCCGAAGTGCTCGCCCGCCGCGACATCGCCGACCTCGAAGCCGCAATCACCGACCCCGCCACCGACGACCCGACCCGCCGCCTGGCCATCGCCCGCCTGCACCTGCTGCGCGCCCGGCTCGGCGCAACCGGACGGGATCTGCGCATCGAGCAGGCGTACTGGGAGCGGCTGGTGGGGAAGATGACGCACGGGG
>NZ_DAOLKE010000079.1:0-12778 GCF_035331805.1 Plasticicumulans sp.
GGCCACGGCCTCGCCGCCAGGGCCGGCGAGGCCGTGGCCGGGGCCACCGGGTTCATCGACGGCGCCGGCGCAGCCGCATGCCCGGGCGTGGCGGCCACCGGATTCACCGCTGCCGGCGCGACAGCCGGTGCCGGTGCCGGTGTGGTCTCGGGGGCGCTGGCGGTCACCGGCGCCGGGCGCGCGGATTCGCTGCGCGTCAGCCCGCCCGGGGCGCGGGCGACCCCGGTCGGCTGCGCGAGACCGGCGTTGCCGCTGACGGTCAGATCGGTCGACAGCTTCTCGAAGGCCTGCCAGCCGACGTAGCCGAGCAGCGCGAAGCTCAGCAGGTATGCAAACGGCCGCAGCGAATGATGGCCGCGCGGGGCGGAACTCGGGGCCTCGCCACGCAGGCGCAGCGGCGGCGGCTCGGCCGGCACCGCCTGACGGTATTCGGCGAGCGCCGACGAGGCTTCGACATCGAGCACACGGCAGTAGCGGGCCAGCCAGCCGCGCACGTAGACCGGCGCCCCGAGCGCGGCCCAGTCCTCGGCCTCCAGGCCGCGCACGACCTCGGCACTCAGCCCGCTGAGGCGCGCCGCAGCGGCCTGATCCAGGCCGCGCTGCTCGCGGGCCGCAGCAAGACGCCGGCCGACGGTCGGTCCGGATACGGGAAGGACGGGCTCGGGTGCGTTCATCGCGGACGGTAAGACCGGGCTTCGGGCGAATCGGGATAGGCACGCAGCAGCTCGGCGACGAGCTGGCGACGCTGCGCACTGCCGCCGAGCGCGTCCTCGACGCGCACGGCGAGGCCGAGGCTGCGCGCGCTGCTGCCGTAATCGCCGTGCAGCCGGCGCAGCAGCTCGCGGGCCTGCGGCAGGTTGCGCTGCTCGAAGGCGAGCAGTGCACGCTCGTACAGCACCTGTGCCATCGCGCCCGGTGCCACCTCGAGCGCGCGATCGAGATGCGCGCCGGCCCGCGCCCAGGCCTGCTGGCGCCGGGCACAGCTGGCGGCCTCGATCCAGGCGGTTTCCGGAGCTTCGAGGGTGCCGGAACCGGCCAGCTCGATGAAGCGCTGCTCGCCTTCGGCCGCCTGCGTGCCGCGCACGCACTGCAGGCGCGTGCGGTTGATCAGCGCCGCGGTATAGCCGGATTTCAGCGCCAGCGCCCGGTCGTACTCGCGGGCGGCTTCGTCATAGCTGCGCAGCTCTTCGAGCGCGATGCCGAGCGCATTGTGCGCCTCGGCCGAATCGTCGTCGAAACTCAGCGACTTGCGCAGCTTGCTCACGGCGACCTGGTAGTCCCCCTGACGGATGTAGCCGACACCGAGCTGCAGGTTCAGCTGCGCGGCCTGCTTCTTGTCGATCTCGAAGGGGTCGGTGCTCGGCGCCCGGACGTTCGTGGTCGTGGCGAGGTTCTTTTCCTTGTCACCACCGTCGCCGAACCACGAGGCGCAGCCACCGAGCATGGCGACGGCGCCCAGCACGCAGACGATGCGCAGGCCCGTCCTCATGCCGACGGCTGTCCGAACGAAGTCCCCGCCCCGCGCACGGCCGGCTCGATCGCCACCACCTGCGTGATGCGGCGGCTGCGATCCTGCACGCGCCCGGCGAGCTGGCCGCAGGCGGCGTCGATGTCGTCGCCGCGCGTGCGGCGCGTGACGGTGGTGATGCCGTAGCCGCCGATCAGGATGTCGCGGAAGCGGTCGATGCGCGCCTGCGGCGAGCGCCGGTAGCGCGTGCCCGGGAACGGGTTGAACGGGATCAGGTTGATCTTCGACGGGATGTGCCGGATCAGCTGCGCGAGCGCGTGCGCGTGCGCATCGGAGTCGTTGACGCCGTCGAGCATCACGTACTCCCAGGTCACGCGCCGGTGCGGCTTGTCGCTGATGTAGTGCGCGCAGGCCGCGAGCAGCTCGGCGATCGGGTACTTGCGGTTGATCGGCACGAGTTCATCGCGCAGCGCATCGTCGGGCGCGTGCAGCGACACGGCGAGGCTCACGTCGGTGACCTCGGCGAGCCGGTACAGCGCCGGCACGATGCCCGAGGTCGACAGCGTCACGCGCCGCTTCGACAGGCCGAAGCCGAAGTCATCGAGCATGATCTGCATCGCCGCGACCACGTTCGCGAAGTTCGCGAGCGGCTCGCCCATGCCCATCATCACGACGTTGGTGATGATGCGCGTGTCGTTGCTGCCCCAGCCGAGCGCGTGGTTGGCGGCCCAGACCTGACCGACGATCTCGGCGACCGACAGGTTGCGGTTGAAGCCCTGCTGCGCGGTCGAGCAGAAGCTGCAGTCGAGCGCGCAGCCGATCTGCGAGGACACGCACAGCGTGCCGCGGTCGGTCTCCGGGATGAACACCGATTCGATGCAGTTGCCGCTGTCGACGCGGATCAGCCACTTGTGCGAACCGTCGCCCGAGGCCTGGTCGAGCACGACCTCGGGTGCGCGCACCTCGGCGACCTCGGCGAGGCGCGCGCGGAACTTCTTCGCGAGGTCGGTCATCGCGTCGAAGTCGGCGACGCCCTCGTGGTAGATCCACTTCATCAGCTGCCGGGCGCGGAACGGCTTTTCCCCGAGCGAGACCATGAAGGCCTCCAGTTCGGGGCGCGTCAGGCCCAGCAGGTTGGTGCGCGCGGGGGCGTCGACCGGCATCGTCACGTCAGGCAACCGTCGATCAGGCACGCGGATCAGCGCGTGCGCGGGCAGACGCCGTCCTGGCCGAAGAAGTAGGCGATCTCGACGGCGGCAGTCTCCGCGGCGTCGGAGCCGTGCGCGGCGTTCTCGTCGACCGAGACGGCGAAGTCGTGGCGGATCGTGCCGGCGGCGGCCTTCTTCGGGTCGGTCGCGCCCATGATCTCGCGGTTCTTCTGGATCGCGTTCTCGCCTTCGAGCACCTGGATCATCACCGGGCCGGAGATCATGAAGCTGACCAGATCCTTGAAGAACGGCCGCTCCCGGTGCACCGCGTAGAAGCCTTCGGCCTGTTCCTGCGACAGGTGCGCCATCTTCGCCGCGACGATCTTCAGGCCGGCGGCCTCGAAGCGCGCATAGATCGCGCCGATCAGATTCTTGGCGACGGCGTCCGGCTTGATGATGGACAGGGTGCGCTCGATGGCCATTCGGTGAAACTCCGTTGCGGTTCAGAAACTTGGGTGGGGAAATACAATGCCGCCCGCGGCCGGTCGGCGCGCGGGCGGCAAGTGTACCGGCTGCACCGGGCAGCGGCAACGCGCGTCCCGGTGCCGCCCGGACCTGACTTCAGACCGCGAAACTCTCGCCGCAGCCGCACTGCGACTTGACGTTCGGGTTCGTGAACCGGAACGCCTCGTTCAGGCCCTCGCGCACGAAGTCGAGTTCGGTGCCGTCGATGAACGGCAGGCTCTTGCGATCGACGACGAGCTTCAGGCCCCGGTCCTCGAACACCTGGTCGTCGGCATGGATGGCATCGGCAACCTTGACCACGTAGGCGAAGCCCGAGCAGCCCGAGCTGCGCACGCCGAGGCGCAGGCCGAGCCCGTGCTCGTGCTTGTCGATGTAGGTCTGCGCGCGCTTCGCCGCGGCTTCGGTCAGCGTGATGGCCATGGTGGGACTCCTCGTTCAGGCGGTGGATCGGAGGTCGGAACCGGTTTCGGGCAGCCGGCCGGCGGCGGCGTCGAGTGCCGCCGCGAGGGCGCGCAGCGCCAGCACCGACGCCGGCAGGCGCTGCGCCGGCAGGCCGAGGGCGGCAGCAAGATCAGCATGATGCAGCGCACGGGCTGTGCCCGCGTCGAGCCCGGGCAGCTGCGTGGCCAGCCAGGATGCGGCGGCGATCGCCGCGACCGTGCCGCAGGCCGACTGGCGGACTTCAGCGATGCGCCCGTCGCGCCCGAAGCGCAGTTCGAGGCGGATCAGGTCGCCGTCGGCCGACGGACCGGCCGTGGCACGGCTCACGCCCGGCGTGCCGCAGGCGAACGTGCCGGCATGCTGCGGATCGCGGAAATGAATCTGGGCGGCAGGGCCGTAATTCAAGGCGGCCAGGGCTTCGGGATCGGTGCCGGCGGCTTCGGCGAGCGGTGCATCGGGGCAGAGCGGCGACAGTCCGCGCAGCCAGCCCACGGCCCGCGTGATCCGGGCGATGGCCAGATCGATGTCGGCGAGGCTCGTCGATCGCCCCGGCGACAGCCGCAGGCTGCAGCGGGCGGGGGCATCCGGCACGCCCAGCGCGCGCAGCACGTGCGAGGGCTGCGCCTCGGCCGAGCTGCAGGCCGAGCCGCCCGACAGCGCAAGCCCCGGCAGCGCGGCGAACAGGCTCTCGCTGCCGATGCCCTCGAAGCCGAGGTTCAGGATGCCGGCGACGCGCTGCTGCGGATGCCCGTGCAGGTGCGTGCCGGGCAGGTGACAGAGCCCGGCCCGCAGCCGTTCATCGAGCGCCGCGAGGTGCCGCGCGTCGGCTTCGCGCCGCTCGCGCAGCAGCCGGCAGGCCGTGCCGAAGCCGACGATCTGGTGCACGGCCAGCGTGCCGGCGCGCAGGCCGCGCTCCTGACCGCCGCCGTGCATCTGCGCATCGAGCCGCACGCGCGGCAGCCGGCGCACGTACAGCGCGCCGATGCCCTTCGGCCCGTACAGCTTGTGCGCCGACAGACTCATCAGGTCGAGCTCGGGCAGCCATGCCGTCAGGTCGATGCGCCCGGCCGCCTGCGCGGCATCGACGTGGAACAGCGCGCCGTGCGCACGCACGAGCCGCCCGAGCGCGGCGATGTCCTGCACGACGCCGGTCTCGTTGTTGACGGCCATCACCGACACCAGTGCGGTGTCCGGGCGCAGCGCCGCGGCGAGTCGCGCCGGATCGAGCAGGCCGTCGGCGCCGGGATCGAGCACGGTCAGCCCGGCGCCGGCGCGGCGCAGCTGCGCGCAGACATCGAGCACCGACTTGTGTTCGGTCGAACAGGTGATCAGGTGCCGGCCGCGGCGGCTGGCCTGCAGCGCGCCCTTCAGCGCCAGATTGCTGGCTTCGGTGGCCCCGGAGGTCCAGACCAGCTCGGCCGGATCGCAGCCGAGCAGCGCCGCCAGTTCGGCGCGTGCCTGCCCGACGCGCGCGGCAGCCCGCCGGCCATGGGCGTGGGTGGTCGAGGCCGGATTGCCGAAGTCCCCGTCGGCGCCCAGACATTCGAGCATCGCGGCAACGACCTGCGCATCGACCGGCGTGGTCGCGGCGTGATCGAGATAGACGGCGCTGCTCATCGCATCGGTGCGCGCACCGGCCTCAGTCGCCGGCGGCGCGGCGCAGGTCGTGCTGCACGAAGTGACGCAGCGGATGCGTGCTGACGGCCGGCTGGCGGGTGCCGATGCGCCGCGCCATCTCGCCGAGCGTGCGGCCCTGCAGGAAGGCGTGGATGTGGCTGGAGAGTTCGACCCAGAGCTCGTGGGTCAGGCACTGGTGATCGCCGTGACAGTTGCCGAGGCCGCCGCAGCGCGTCGCATCGACCGACTCGTCGACGGCCTCGATGACTTCGGCGAGCGTGATCGCATCGGCGCTGCGGGCCAGCGAATAGCCGCCGCCGGGGCCGCGCGTGCTCGCGACCAGGCCCTGCTTGCGCAGCTTCGCGAACAGTTGTTCGAGGTAGGCGAGCGACAGGTTCTGACGTTCCGAGATGTCCGACAGCACCACCGGTTCGCCGTGGAAATGCAGCGCGAGATCCAGCATCGCGGTTACCGCATAGCGGCCTTTCGTCGTCAGTTTCATGTCTGCCCCCGTCGCTTCCGCCTCGATAGTCCGGCCCCGTGCGTAGCAGGACCGTCTTTAGTGTGGGCCGCTTTATACTCGTACCCGAGAAAAGCGGTCAACTATTAGGCACTTCTCCGCTGATCTGCGTCAGCTGTGCATCGGTGCGGCGCATCTGCTTCCCGCCCTGCACCGCCGACAGCACGCCGCGCAGGATCGCCAGTTCGTTCTGCTCGACCGCGGCGCGCGCGAACAGCCGGCGCAGCCGGCGCATCAGGTGGCGCGGGCGCTGCGGATCGTGGAAGCCGATCTCGATCAGCACCTGCTCCAGGTGCGCGTAGAACTGCTCCATGTCGTCGTGCGCCGCCAGCCGGTCGAACGGTGCCGGCGCCTCGCCGCTCTCCTGCAGCGCCAGCAGCGCGACGCGCACCTCGTAGCAGAGTACCTGCACGGCGGCGGCGACATTCAGCGAGCTGAATCCGGGATGGGTCGGGATGTGCACGAACTGCGTGCAGTAGGCCATCTCGGCATTGGTCAGCCCGGTGCGCTCGCGCCCGAACACCAGCGCGCAGGTCTCGCCGGCCGTCAGCATCGGCGCGATGCGGCTCGCGGCGGTGCGCGCATCCATGACCTCGGCGACGATGTGCCGCGGACGCGCCGAGGCGCCGAAGGCGCAGGCGCAGCCGGCGAGCGCCTCGGGCAGCGTCGCGACCACGCGCGCCGCCGTGAGCACGTCATCGGCACCGGCGGCGCGCGCACTGGCGGCCGGGTCCGGATAGCGTTCCGGCGCCACCAGCACCAGCTCGCTCGCGCCCATGTTCTTCATCGCGCGCGCAGCGGCGCCGATGTTGCCGGGATGACTGGTTTCGACGAGGACGACGCGGAGGTTCGGCAGCAGCATGCGTGCAGGCGGTCCGGTACGGCGCGGGGGCGGATCGGATATGCTACGCGATTCTTTGCCCGACCCGGGCTCCGATCTTTCCCAAGACCGCTCCAGAGCGCCCCCGAAGCGAAGCCGCCGCCATGCATCCGACCCTCACCATCGCCCAGCGCGCCGCCCAGGCCGCCGCCAAGGTCATCCTGCGCAACATCGACCGGCTCGATCAGCTGACGGTCAGCGAGAAGGGGCGGCACGACTTCGTCAGCGAGGTCGACGTGCAGGCCGAGCGCGAGATCGTCAAGGTGCTGCGCAAGACCTACCCCGATCACGCGATCCTCGCCGAGGAGAGCGGCGCGGCCGGCGAATCCGATTACCAGTGGATCATCGATCCGCTCGACGGCACGACCAACTTCCTGCACGGCCACCCGCAGTTCGCGATCTCGATCGCGCTGAAGGTGCGCGGGCGCCTCGAATCCGCGCTGATCCACGATCCGCTGCGTCAGGAAACCTACGCCGCCGCGCGCGGCGAGGGCGCGACGCTCAATGACCGCCGCATCCGCGTCAAGCCCGCGGCCGGCCTCGACGGCGCGCTGCTCGGCACCGGCTTCCCGTTCCGGGCGCCGCGGCACATGCCGGCGTATCTGGCCTGCTTCGCGGCGCTGGCCGAGCACTGCGGCGAGATGCGCCGCGCCGGCTCGGCGGCGCTCGATCTCGCCTACGTCGCCGCCGGCCGCCTCGACGGCTTCTGGGAGATCGGTCTGGCCGAATGGGACATGGCCGCCGGCGTGCTGCTGGTGCAGGAAGCCGGCGGCCTGGTCGGTGACTTCGGCGGCGGCGCCGAGTACTTCCGCACCGGCAACGTCGTCGCCGGCACGCCCAAGGTATTCAAGGGCCTGCTGCAGACCATCCAGCCGCACCTGACGCCGGCACTGAGCCGCTGAATCCCCCCGCCTCCGGATCTCTGCTGCGGCGCGCCATAAATTACCGGATGCCATGATGGCAACGACTTTCGTTGCCGTCATGCGCAAGAGCCTGCACGGCCGCATCGGACTGCTCTAGTCTGACCCCGGTTTGCACCCGGCCGAAGGCTGTCTGCCACGGCAGCGAACTTCGGGACTGACCGCGCACTCCGACGTACCGCCACAGTTCCCGCCCCCATAAGCAAGCGCGGCATACCCGATCACGGGGATTCAGGAGGTCAGCATGCAGAAGAAAACCCTCGCCTTTCTCGCGCCGCCGTTTGCCATCGCCCGCTTCGGCGGCCGCGTCGCCTGGTGCGCAGCTCCGATCGGCACGGTCTGGATGAGCGCGATCGTCGGCATCCTGATCGGCATCCAGGGCGACATGAGCACGGCCACCCGCGAACCGATGCTGTGGGTCATCGCCCTCGGCCTGGCGATCTGGGCCGTGTCCTCGGTGTGGGCGCTGATGGTCATCGGCGGCGTCGATCACGATGTCGCGCACGATGCCGACAGCACGCTCGAACACACGGTGCACGCCGAGGAAGACGAACTCGACCCGCTCGAACAGATCCGCGGCATGCGCTGAACGCGCCGCGCGGCCGTCGCGAGGCGGCCGGAAAACACAAAGGGGAGGCCGGCCGGCCTCCCCTTTTTCATGCCCCCTTCTCTCCCCATCTCACTCCCGCGAGGGCCGAGGGGCTGAAAAGCGAAGCATTCCTGATGATGGCGGTGTGCCCGGCCTCACGGCCGCGCGTCGCCCTCCTCCTTCACCTTCGCCAGCAGATCCTCGCGTGACAGGCCGAGGTGCAGTGCGGTTGCCGAGGCGACGTAGATCGACGAGTACGTTCCGATCAGCACGCCGACGATCATGATCAGCGAGAAGGTGTGGATCGCGTCGCCGCCCCAGACGTAGAGCACGACCACCGCGAGCAGCGTCGTCATGCTGGTCATGATCGTGCGGGCCAGCGTCTCGTTGATCGAGATGTCGATGACGCGCTCCGGCGTGTCCTTGCGCAGCCGGCGGAAGTTCTCGCGGATGCGGTCGAACACGACGACGGTGTCGTTCACCGAGTAGCCGATCACGGCGAGGATCGCGGCGAGGCCGGTCAGGTCGAACTCGATGCCGAACAGCGCGTAGACGCCGATGCAGAACACCACGTCGTGCAGGGTCGCAGCGATCGCGCCGAGCGCGAGCCGCCATTCGAAGCGGAAGGCGACGTAGACGAGGATGCCGAGCATCGCGAACACCGCCGCCAGCGAACCGTTCTGCACCAGCTCGCCGCCGACCTGTGGGCCGACGAACTCGACGCGGCGCACCTCGACCGCACCGTCGTTGCCGAGCTTCAGCGCATCGAGGATGTGCGTGCTGAGCGCCGCGGCGTCGCTGCCCTCGTGCGGCGGCACGCGGATCAGCACCTCGGCGGCCGAGCCGATGTACTGGGTCTGCGCATCGGCGAAGCCGCCGGCGGCGAGCGCCGAGCGCACCTGCGGCATCTCGATGGCCTGCGCGTAGCGCACCTCGATGACGGTGCCGCCGGTGAAGTCGAGCCCGTAGTTGAGGCCCTTGAACACCAGCGCGCCGGCGCAGACCAGCATCAGCAGCAGGGTCAGGATCAGCGACATGCGCCCGAAGCGCATGAAGCGGATGTCGAGCGTGTGGGGAATCAGCTGCATGGCACGCGCTCCGTTACACCGAGATGCGGCCGACCTTGCGACCGCCGTAGACGAGGTTGACCAGTGCGCGGCTGACGGTGACGGCCGTGAACATCGAGGTCAGGATGCCGATGATCAGCGTCACCGCGAAGCCCTTGACCGGGCCGGAGCCGAGCGAGAACAGCGCGATGCCGGCGATCAGGTGCGTGACGTTGGCGTCGAGGATGGTCGCGAACGCCCGCTCGAAGCCGGCCTTGATCGCCGCCTGCGGCGTCAGGCCCAGGCGCAGCTCCTCGCGCAGGCGCTCGTAGATCAGCACGTTGGCGTCGACCGCCATGCCCATCGTCAGCACGATGCCGGCGATGCCGGGCAGCGTCAGCGTCGCCTGCAGCAGCGACAGCGCCGCGATGATCAGGATGACGTTGACCGCCAGCGCCACCACCGAGATGAGGCCGCAGAGCCGGTACGAGACGATCATGAAGATCGCGACGACGACGAAGCCGGCGATCGAGCTGTCGAAACCCTGCTCGATGTTCTCGCGTCCGGCGCTCGGGCCGACCGTGCGTTCCTCGACGATCTGGATCGGCGCGGCCAGCGCGCCGGCGCGCAGCAGCAGCGCGAGGTTGCGCGCTTCCTGCGGGTTGTCGAGGCCGGTGATCTGGAAGCGCGCGCCGAGGCGGTCGCGGATGCGCGCGACGTTGATGACTTCCTCGACCGTGGTCGAGACCTTCTGCGCCTTGCCGTCGACGGTCTTCGTTTCGGTTTTGTTCTCGATGAACACCACCGCCATCATCCGGCCGATCGCGTCCTTGGTCGCATCTTCCATGCGCCGCGCGCCCTTGCCGTCGAGGTTGATGTAGACCGCCGAACCGCCGGTCTGCTGTTCGATGCCGGAGCTGGCGTCGGTGATGTAGTCGCCGGTCAGGATCACGCGCCGTTCGAGCAGCAGCGGCCGGCCGTTGCGCTCGCGGTACAGGCGGTCGTTGACCGGCACCTGGCCGTTGAGCGCCGCCGCCACGTCGCCGGTCTCGTCGACGAGGCGGAATTCGAGCGTCGCCGTGGCGCCGAGGATTTCCTTGGCGCGCGCCGTGTCCTGCACGCCCGGCAGCTGCACGACGATGCGCGCATCGCCCTGCTGCTGGATGATCGGCTCGGCCACGCCCAGCTCGTTGACGCGGTTGCGCAGCGTCGTGATGTTCTGCTGCAGCGCGAAGGTCTGCTTGTCGGCGAGTTCCTTCTCCGAGAACTGGAAGCTCAGCTCCGTGCCATCCGACGAAGCCGGCCCCGGCACCAGCGCCGGCAGCTTGTCGCGGATCACGCCGAGGCCCTTCTGCGCATCGGTTCCGTCGCGGAAGCTGACCTTCACGCCGCCGCCCTGCGCACGGCCGACCGCGTTGTAGCGGATCTTCTCGGTGCGCAGCAGCGTGCGGATTTCCTCCTGATAGCGCTCTTCGAGCTGCTTCACGACCGCCTTCATGTCCACTTCCATCAGGAAGTGCACGCCGCCGCGCAGGTCGAGGCCGAGGAACATCGGGCTTGCGCGCAGGTTCCTGAGCCACTGCGGCGTGGCCGGGGCCAGGTTCAGCGCGACGATGTAGTCGTTGCCGAGCGCCTGCCCGAGCCGGTCGGCGGCGCGCAGCTGATCGTCAGTGCCGGTCAGGCGCACGAGCAGACGGCCGTTCTCGAGCTCGAAGGTCTTCGGCTGGATCTTCAGCCCCTGCAGCTCGCTGCCGACGCGCTCGATCAGGTTCTGGTCGACCGGCGCGGCGCGGGTCGCCGAGATCTGCACGGCGGGGTCTTCACCGAAAACGTTGGGCAGGGCGTACAGCGCGCCGATCACGCACACGAGCACGATCAGCAGGTTCTTCCACCAGGCGAACTGGTTCATCGACGACGGCTCCCGGCCGGAGCGCAGCGCGCATCCGGAAAACGACCCGACCGCGCCGGCGGCCGCGCCGTCGTCCGGTCCTGCGGACGAAGGCGGGCCGCCGGCGCGGTCGCGAGGCTGGCTGGCTGGGGCTCAGAGGCCCTTGACCGTGCCCTTGGGCAGCAGCGAGCTGACGGCAGCCTTCTGCACCTTGATCTCGACCTTGTCGGCGACTTCGAGCGACACGAAGTTGTCGCCGACCTCGACGATGCGCCCGAGCACACCGCCGCCGGTGACGACCTCGTCACCCTTCTTCAGCGCCTCGATCATGCTCTTGTGCTCCTTCTGCCGCTTCTGCTGCGGACGCAGCAGGATGAAGTAGAAGGCGACCATGATCACGACCAGCGGCAGGAACTGCATGATCGGATCGCTGGCGGCGCCGGCGGGGGCGGCCTGGGCGTAGGCGTCGGAAATCAGGAAGCTCATGGACTCACTTTCTCCGTGGGGTCGGTTCGTTGTGCTGGCCGCTCGTCCGGTCGGGGGCGGCTCTGGCGCCGGCAGCTTGTGCCTGCCGGCACCGGTCGCCGCCCGTCGGGACGGCGGCCGGCAAAAGGTCGCGCATTATACACAGCCGTCCGCAGCCGCCCCGCCGCCACGGCGGGCGTGGAAGCCGGCGCGGAATTCCTCGAAGCAGCCCTCGCTGATCGCGGCGCGGATGCGTGCCATCAGCTGCTGGTAGAAGTGCAGGTTGTGGATGGTGGCCAGGCGCGCGCCGAGGATTTCCTGGTTGCGGTCGAGGTGCTTCAGATACGCGCGCGAGTAGTGCCGGCAGGCGTAGCAGTCGCAGTCGTGGCTGATCGGGCCGGTGTCGAGCCGGTGGCGGCTGTTGCGGATGCGCACGTCGCCGTCCCAGGTGAAGTAGTGGCCGTTGCGGGCGTTCCGCGTCGGCATCACGCAGTCGAACATGTCGATGCCGCGCGCCACCGCCTCGACGATGTCCTCGGGCTTGCCGACGCCCATCAGGTAGCGCGGCCGCTCCACCGGCAGTTGCGGCACGGTGTGTTCGAGGATGTGGTTGCGCTCGGCCATCGGCTCGCCGACCGCGAGTCCGCCGACCGCGTAGCCGTCGAAGCCGATCTCGGCCAGCCCCATCGCCGACTGCGTGCGCAGCACCGGGTACATGCCGCCCTGCACGATGCCGAACAGCGCGTTCGGGTTGGCCAGGCGGTCGTGCTCGGCGCGCGATCGCTTCGCCCAGCGCAGCGACAGTTCCATGGACTTGCGCGCTTCGGTCTCGGTCGCCGGGTAGGGCGTGCATTCGTCGAAGATCATGACGATGTCGGAGCCGAGCGCGCGCTGCACCTGCATGGATTCCTCGGGACCGAGGAACACCTTGTCGCCGTTGACCGGCGAGCGGAAGGTCACGCCCTGCTCGCTGATCTTGCGCAGCTCGGCGAGCGAGAACACCTGAAAGCCGCCGGAGTCGGTCAGGATCGGCCCGCTCCAGTGCATGAAGTCGTGCAGGTCGCCGTGGGCGCCGATCACGTCGGTGCCGGGCTGGAGCATCAGGTGGAAGGTGTTGCCGAGGATGATCTCGGCGCCGATCTCGCGGATTTCCTCCGGCGTCATGGCCTTGACGGTGCCGTAGGTGCCGACCGGCATGAACGCCGGGGTTTCGACCGTACCGCGCGCAAACGTCATCCGCCCGCGCCGCGCGGCGCCGTCGGTCGTGAACA
>NZ_DAOLKE010000080.1:0-12767 GCF_035331805.1 Plasticicumulans sp.
CTGCATCGCCGCCTGCGGCGCCGCGCCGCTGGCGGCGATGCAGGCCGTCGTCGATGACCTGATCGTGCAGACGCAGGTCACCGGCTGATGCGCGATCGGCATGGCAGCGGACAAAACAGGTACAGTGCGCGCCTTTGACCGCCGCTGCCCGATCCCCGCCTCATCCATGCCGATCCGCTCCGAAACCCTGCTCCCGCCCGGCTGCCTGCGCCGCACCACCGACGCCGGCACGCTCGGCCTGTCCACGACCGCCGGCCTGGAGCCGCTGCCGCTGCTGTTCGGGCAGGAGCGGGCGCTGGCGGCGATCGACTTCGGCGTGCGCATGGGCGGCGACGGCTACAACCTGTTCCTGCTCGGCCCCGGCGGCATCGGCAAGCGCCGGCTGGCGCGCCGGGTGCTGAACGCGCGTGCCGATGCCGAGGCCACGCCCGGCGACTGGGTGTACGTGCACAACTTCTCCGAACCGCTGAAACCCTGCGCCCTCGGTCTGGCGCCGGGGCAGGGGCCGGCGTTTCGCGAGGCGCTGAAGACGCTGGTCGGCGAGCTGGCCGACCTGCTGCCCGATCTCTACGAGGGCGAGGACTGCCGCGCCCGCCGTCAGGCGTTGAAGGCCGAGTTCGTCGCCCGCGACGAGGAGCGCGTCAAGAGCCTGCGCGAGCGCGCGCGCGCGCAGGACGTGGCGCTGACGCAGACCCCGGACGGCTTCTCGCTGGTGCCGCTCGCCGATGGCGAGCCGATGCCGGACGAGGACTACGAGGCGCTGGCCGAGGACGCGCGCGCCGCGGTCGATGCGGCGATGTCGGAGGTGCGCGGCGCGCTTGAGGACCTGCTCGACACCGCGCCGCGCGAGCAGCGCGCCTACCGCGAGCGCCAGCGTGCGCTGCGTCAGGCGCTGATGCGCCGCGAGGTCGAGCCGCGCATCGCGCAGCTGCGCGAGGCCTGGAGCGGATTGCCAGCGGTGCTGGCGCACCTCGATGCGCTGGCTGCCGACCTGATCGAGCACGTCGATGACTTCCTGCCCGCCGATGACGAGGACGAGGAGCGTCCGCCGGCGCGCCAGCTCAAGCGTTACCGCGTCAACGTCGTGGTCACGCGCACGCCCGGTGCCGGCGCGCCGGTCGTGTACGAGGACCATCCGCTGCACCAGAACCTGCTCGGGCGACTCGAATACGCGGCCGAGAGCGGCAACCTGCTCACCGACTTCACGCTGATCCGCGCCGGCTCGCTGCACACGGCCAACGGCGGCTACCTGATCCTCGAAGCCCGGCAGCTGCTGTCGCAGCCCTTCGCGTGGGAAGGGCTCAAGCGCGCGCTGCTGTCGCGGGCGATTCGCATCGTCTCGCCCGGCGAGCTCTACGGGCAGGTGACGACAGTGTCGCTCGACCCCGAGCCGATCCCGCTCGCGGTCAAGGTGCTGCTGCTCGGCGATGCCGAGGTCTACGAGCTGCTGTCGCAGCTCGATCCGGACTTTCCGGCGCTGTTCAAGGTCGTCGCCGACCTCGAACCCGACGTGCCGCGCGATGCCGCCAGCGAGCGCCTGTACGCGCGCCTGATCGCGACCATCGTCCACGAGGCCGGGCTGCGGCCGTTCGCGGCCGATGCGCTCGCGCGCGTGATCGATGAGGCCGCACGCCAGGCCGAGGACGCCGCACGCCTGTCGCTGCATCTGGCCGGGCTGAGCGACCTGCTGCGCGAGGCCGACTTCGTCGCCGCCGAGACCGGGACCGATACCGTCACGGCTGCGCAGGTCGCCGAGGCGCTGGCGCGGCGCCGGCGCCGGCGCGGCGGCATCGAGGCGCGCATGCTGGAGGCGATCCGCCGCGGCACGGTGCTGATCGACACGCACGGAGCCGCGATCGGTCAGGTCAACGGTCTGGCCGTGCTCGATCTCGGCGACGTGCGCTTCGCCAAGCCCGTGCGCCTGTCGGCAACCGTGCGCCTCGGCAGCGGCGAGGTCGTCGACATCGAGCGCGAATCCGAACTCGGCGGCGCGATCCACGCCAAGGGTGTGCTGATCCTCACCAGCCTGCTCGGCGCGCGCTATCTGCCCGATCACCCGCTGTCGTTTCGCGCGAGCCTGGTGTTCGAACAGTCCTACGGCCCGGTCGACGGCGACAGCGCCTCGGTCGCCGAGTGCTGCGCGTTGCTGTCGGCGCTGGCGAAACTGCCGCTCGCGCAGCACCTCGCGATCACCGGCTCGCTGAACCAGTACGGCCGCGTGCAGGCGATCGGCGGCGTCAACGAGAAGATCGAGGGCTTCTGGGCCGTGTGCCGGGATGCCGGCCTGACCGGCACGCAGGGCGTGATCGTGCCGGCGGCCAACGTCCAGCACCTGATGCTCGATCCGGAGGTGGTCGAGGCGGTGGCGGCCGGGCGCTTCCACATCCACGCGGTCGCCGAGCTCGACGAGGCGCTGGCGCTGCTGACCGGCGTGGCGGCCGGCGAGCGCGACGCGCAGGGCCGCTTTCCGCCGGCCTCGGTCAACGGCCGCGTCGAGGCGCGGCTCGAAGCCTTCGCGCTGGCCGCGCAGCGCAGTGGCGGCGCGCGTGACTGAGAGACCGGGCCTGTCCGGACCCCTGCGCCGGGTCCGGACGCACGGCAACGCGGGCCGGCTCCGGGCCGCACCGGTCACGGCTGGCCGGGGCGCTGCGGTCCGGAGGCGGTGATGCGCCCGCGCACCCTGATCCGTCATCCGGCGCTGCTGCCGCTGCTGGTGTTCGCGGCGCTCGCCGCCTGCATCCTCGGCACCGGCATCGGCCTGTACCGCTGGCAGCACGCGCAGACCGAGGACGAGGCGCAGCGCATGCTGCTCGCGGTCGCCGACCTGAAGAGCCGCCAGATCGGCGACTGGCTGTTCGAGCGGCGCGCCGATGCCGCGAGCCTCGCCGCCAACCGTCTGGTCGACACCATGATCGGCGACTGGCTGGCCGGGGGCAAACCGCAGGATGCCCGGCACGCGCAGCTGCTCGCCCGGCTGCGCTCGTTCCGCGACCTGATGGGCTATGCCAACGTCCTGCTGACCGACCCGCAGGGGCGCATCGTGCTGGCCGCGGAAAACTGGCCGCAGGACGAAAGCGGCTGGCTGCGCGAGCGCGTGCCGCCGCTGCTCGCGCAGGGCCGCACGATGGTGTCCGACCTGCACCGGCTCGACGCCGCCGACCGGCCGCTGCTGATGGAGGTGGTGACACCGGTGCTCGCCGGGGGCGGGGAGGCGCAGCGGGTCGTCGCCGGCCTGGTGCTGCTGATCGATCCGCGCAGCTACCTGTATCCGGTCGTGCAGGGCTGGCCGACCGCGAGCGCGAGTGCCGAAGCGCTGCTGGTGCGCGTCGAGGGCGACGACATCGTGTATCTGTCGCCGCTGCGCCACGACAGCGTCGCACCGCTGGGCCTGCGCCGGCCGCTGGACGAATCCGGCCTGGTTGCAGCGCAGGCGGCGCGGGGGCTGCGCGGCATCACCCGCGGCCACGACTACCACGATGCGCCGGTGCTCGCCGCGGTGCGGGCGATCGAGGACACGCCGTGGCTGCTGATCGTGCAGATCGGCGCCGAGGAGGTGTTCGCGCCGCTGCGTCGCGCCGCCTGGCTGGTCGGGCTGACCCTCGGGCTGCTGCTCGCCGCCGCCGCCGCCGTCACCAGCGTCTGGATGTGGTGGCTGCGCCTGCGCGAGCGCCTGCATGCCGCCGGGCTGGAGGCCGAGGGCATGCGCCTGCGCAGCGAACTCGAATTCCTGTCCAACCACGCCAACGACATCATCCTGCTCGCCGATGACGAGGGCCATGTGCTGCGCGCCAACGACCGTGCGGTCGAGGCCTACGGCTATTCGCACGACGAGCTGACCGGCCTGAGCCTCGCGGCGCTGCGCGCGCAGGAGGCCCCGGCCGAGGCCCAGACGCTGCTGCCCGGCAGCGGCACGGTCTACGAGACCGTGCACCGGCGTCGCGACGGCAGCTGCTTTGCAGTCGAGGTCAGCACGCGCAGCTTCCGCGTCGCGGCCACGCGCTACCGCCAGTCGATCATCCGCGACATCAGCGAGCGCAAGGTCGCCGAGGCGCTGCTGCAGCGCCAGACGCAGCTCTATGCGCTGCTCACCGCCACCAACGAGGCCATCGTGCGCGCCGGCGACGTGCGCGCGCTGTACCGCGAGGTCTGCGCCGCGGCCTGTCGCAGCGGCGGCTTCGTGACCGCGTGGATCGGCACGATCGGCAGCGACGGCAACCGCATCGAGGTTGCGGCCAGCGCCGGTTCGGCCGAGGTCGTCGCCTACGTCGACCGGCTCGGGCTGGTGCTCGATGCCAGCCGCCCCGAAGGTCGCGGACCGACCGCGACCGCGATCCGCGAGGGGTGTTCGATGCTGTCGAACACCATCGGCGACGACTCGCCGATGGCGTTCTGGCAGCAGGCGGCCGAGCACTTCGGCATCGGTTCGGCGGCCTGCTTTCCGCTGCGCTGCGCCGGCCACACGGTGGCCGGCATCAGCCTGTATGCGCCGGTGCCGGGGTATTTCCGCGACGATCTGCTGCACCTGCTCGAACAGCTCGCCGAGGACCTCTCGCACGCGCTCGATCGCTTCGAATCCACCGTGCAGCGCCAGCGCGCCGAACTCGAACTGCGCCGCGCCGCCGAGCTGCTCGAAGCCAAGGTCAGCGCGCGCACCGCCGAGCTGAACGACGCCAACCGCGCCCTCGCGCAGCGCGCCGCCGAATCCGAACGCCGTGCCCACGAGGCCGGCCAGCTCGCGACGCTCAGCAACCGCCTGCAGCTCGCCGATGCCCCGGCCAGCGCCTACACCGTGCTCGCCGATGCGATGCCGGCCCTGTTCCCGGGCTGCCCGGGGGCTTTCTACCGGCTCGCGGGCGACGGCGCGCTGCAGGCCCTGGCGGTCTGGGGCGGGCTGGCGGCGCAGGCCACGGCGGTCGCCAGCGGTCGCTGCCGGGCGCTGCAGGACGGCGAGCTGCACTGCCACACGCTCGCCGCCGGCACGAGAGCCTGTGCGGCGCTTTCGACCGGCAGCACCGGCTACGTGTGCATGCCGGTGCTCGCCCAGGGCGGCACCCTCGGCCTGCTGCACCTGCAGTTCGACACCCACGATGTGCGCGAGCACGAGGCGGTCGCGCGCCTGGCGCGCGAGCTGGCCGAGCGTCTGGGGCTCACGCTCGCGAATCTCGAACTGCGCGAATCGCTGCGCCACGAATCGCTGCACGACCCGCTGACCGGCGTCTGCAACCGTCGCTACATGGAAGACTGCCTGCGCCGCGAGCTGGTGCGCATCGCCCGCGACGGCCACGTGCTGTCGGTGCTGATGGTCGACATCGACCACTTCAAGGCCGTCAACGACCGCTGGGGCCACGAGGCCGGCGACCGGACGCTGCGCGCCACGGCCCGCCGGCTCGGCCGCGGGACGCGTGGCGGCGACGTGGTCTGCCGCTACGGCGGTGAGGAGTTCGTCGTGATCCTGCCGGGCGCCGATCTCACCGATGCCGCACGCCGCGCCGAGCAGCTGCGCGCCGAGGCCGAGTCCGGGGCCGATGCCGGCGAGGAGCCGGGCGCGCAGCCGGTGACGCTGTCGATCGGGGTGGCGAGCGCGCCGCTGCACGGGCGCAGTTCCGATGCGCTGCTCGGTGCCGCCGACCGCGCGCTGTACCAGGCCAAGAGCGCCGGCCGCAACCGCGTGGTGATCGCCGCGGAGCCGGCCGCCTGAACGGCGCGCTGGCGCTTACGGACAGGGGTTCGGCTGGCGCTGGTGGATGGCGTCGATCGCGGCGCAGACGGCTGCATCGAGCGGCGTGTCGAAGGCGGCGAGGTCGGCTTCGAGCTGCGCGAGCGAGGTCGCCCCGATGATCGTCGCGCCGACCCAGGGCTGACGGTCGACCCAGGCGAGCGCCATCGCCGCCGGGTCGAGGCCGTGCTGACGGGCCAGTCCGACGTAGGCGCGGGTCGGGGCTTCGGCCTCCGGCTGCGAATAGCGCGTGAAGCGCTCGAACCGGCTCAGCCGCGCCCCGGCCGGTCGCGCGCCGTCGAGGTACTTGCCGCTCAGCACGCCCATCGCCAGCGGCGAATACGCGAGCAGCGGCACCTGCTCGCGCCAGCTCATCTCGGCCAGGCCGATCTCGAAGCTGCGGTTGAGCAGGCTGTACGGGTTCTGGATGCTGGCGATGCGCGGCAGCCCCGGGGTTTCGGCGGCAAGCAGGTAGCGCATCAGCCCCCACGGCGTCTCGTTGGAGATGCCGACGTGGCGCACCTTGCCGGCCTGCACGAGTTCGGCGAGCGCAGCCAGGGTTTCCTCGACCGGCACCGCCGGCGTGTCGTCGACGCGGTAGCCGAGCTGGCCGAACATGTTGGTCGGGCGGTCCGGCCAGTGCACCTGGTAGAGGTCCAGGTGATCGGTGCGCAGGCGTTTCAGGCTCGCCTCGCAGGCCGCGAGCACGTTGGCGCGATCGAGCCTGAGCGGCCCCGGCCGCAGCCAGTCGATGCCGCGCGAGGCACCGGCGACCTTGCTCGCGATCACCAGGCGGTTGCGCCGGCCGGGCTGCGCGGCGAGCCAGTTGCCGAGGTACTGCTCGGTGCGCCCCTGGGTTTCGGCGCGCGGCGGCACCGGGTACATCTCGGCCGTGTCGATGAAGTTCACGCCCCGGGCCGTCGCGAAATCGAGTTGCGCGCGGGCTTCGGCCTCGGTGTTCTGCTCGCCCCAGGTCATCGTGCCGAGACAGGCGCGGCTGACGACGAGATCGGTGCAACCCAGGGTCACGGTGCGCATGCGCGGAGGCTCCGGCGGTCGGGATCGGAAGCCGGGGAACGTAACCCGCAGGAGGTATCGATCCCCATGCCTGCATGCGTGGCATGCACGGAGCGACGGGCCGAGCCGCGGCCGGTGCTGCTCAGGTCCGCTCGAAGATCAGATCCCGAACCCCGTGGCCGAGCCGCTCGCCGCGGCGCTCGAATTTGGTCAGCGGCCGGTAATCCGGGCGCGGACAGAACATTTCACCGGCGGGCGCGGAATTGGCGAAATCCGCCGACTGGCCGAGCACGGCGAGCATGTGGACGGCGTAATCCTCCCAGTCGGTGGCCAGGTGCAGATGGCCGCCGGGCTTGAGTTTGCGGGCCAGCAGCGCCACGAACGGCGGCTGGATCAGCCGGCGTTTGTGGTGGCGCTTCTTGTGCCAGGGATCGGGAAAGAAAATGTGGACGCGATCGAGACTTGCATCCGGAATCTGTCGTTCCAGCACCTCGACGGCGTCATGGCAGCAAACCCGCAGGTTCTGCAGGGCCAGGCGTTCGATCGCGAGCAGCAGGTGTCCGACCCCGGGCCGGTGGACCTCGATGCCGATGAAGTCGGTATAGGGCGCCGCCGCCGCCATCGCCGCCAGCGATTCCCCGTTGCCGAAACCGATTTCCAGCACGCGCAGCGCCGTGCGGCCGAACAGGGATTGCAGGTCGAGTGCCGCAGGACTGAAGTCGATGCCGAATCGCGGCCAGAGTTCATCGAGGGCACGTTGCTGCGCGAGAGTCAGCCGGCCTTCCCGGCGCACGAAACTGCGGATGCGCCGGGGATTTTCGACGTCGTTCATGATCGGTTGGGAGGGTAGAAAACTTTTTTGCAGGCGCCGCCGCCGCGATGGGCGCAGCGGCGGCGGGGATCAGAAAAACAGGCCATCGAGCGGCGAGGATGCGCTCGCGAAACGCTTTTTCGGAATGCGTCCGGCCAGCCAGGCCTCGCGACCGGCTTCGACGGCCTTTTTCATCGCACTCGCCATCAGCACCGGATTGCGGGCTCCGGCGATCGCGGTGTTCATCAATACGCCGTCGCAGCCGAGTTCCATGGCGATCGCCGCATCCGAAGCCGTGCCGACGCCGGCATCGACCAGCACCGGCACCTGTGCATTCTCGACGATGGTCAGGATGTTATACGGATTGCGCACGCCGAGGCCCGAACCGATCGGCGCGGCCAGCGGCATCACCGCCACGCAGCCCATGGTTTCGAGGCGCTTCGCGATCAGCGGGTCGTCATTCGTGTAGACCATGACCTTGAAGCCGTCGCGAATCAGGATTTCCGCGGCCTTCAGGGTTTCGACGATGTCCGGAAACAGCGTCTTCTGATCGCCGAGCACTTCGAGCTTGACCAGATCGTGGCCATCGAGCAGCTCGCGCGCGAGCCGGCAGGTGCGCACGGCGCTGTCGGCGTCGAAGCAGCCGGCGGTGTTCGGCAGGATCGTGTAGCGATCCGGCGGCAGCACGTCGAGCAGGTTCGGCTCGCCGGGCGTCTGGCCGATGTTGGTGCGCCGGATCGCGACCGTGACGATTTCGGCGCCGCTCGCCTCGGTTGCCCGCCGGGTCTCGTCCAGATCGCGGTATTTGCCGGTGCCGACCAGCAGGCGCGAGCGGTATTCGCGACCGGCAATCACCAGCGGGGCAGGGGTGGAAGCGGTTTGATCGGTACTTGCGGACATGGGCGGACTCGGGCGCAGTGAGGACGCGGTGAGGAAGGGACGGATTGCGGCCGCAGGACGGGACGGGTGTCGATTCAGCCGCCACCGATCGCGTGGACGAGTTCGACCTCGTCATCCGCCTGCAGCGGCGTCTGCGACCAGCGGCTGCGTGGCACGATTTCGCGATTGATCTCCAGTGCCAGACGCCTGCCGGCGTATCCGAGGCGTTCGACGAGCGCGGCCGCCGTCAGGGAATCTTCGGCTTCGTAAGGCTGGCCGTTGACCTTGATCTGCATGATGAGGAATGCATCCGGTCGGGCAGGGACGGGGCGGCGATCATACACGATCGCGCGTGCCTGACAGTACAAGTGCGGGCCGCTGCCGGCAATCGCGGCTGCCAAGCAAGGGGCCATGGACGGTAACGACCTGATGCATCGAAGTGAAATGCAGACCGTGACAACGGCTTGCGGTTCCCGGCACCCGGCGACTGCGACAATGCCGGTGTCGCCGAAGTACCGGATCACAAAGCCGATGGCTGCACTTACGCATGACAGCCGCCCCGGCAGGTGCCCGAATGTGTCGGCGGTCAGCCGTGGCGTTACACGGATACGCTAATGCAGCATGAAATTTAGCAGGGTCGATACTGGCAAGTCCGATATTCATGAATTACCATGCCTGACATCCGCAGTGTCGGATTGATCCGGAAGCAGCCGCTACGTGACCCGCCAGGACGAGCCTGCTCCCGCAACATTTACGATGCACCCAGCCGAGAGATCATTCCCATGAGCGTACGCTTCGAAGACATCGATGTTTCGACCTTCAACCTCGAACAACTGCAGGCGCTGATGGAGATGGCGCGCAAGGAAATTGAAGTCAAGGAGCAGACCCGGCTGCTGGAAGTCGCTGCGCAGATTCAGAGTCTGGCCAGCGGCGTCGGCCGCAGCGTCGAGGAAATCCTGTCGATGTCCAGCGATGGCAAGCGCAAGCGCACCAGCAAGTCGGATACCGGTGAAAAAATCGTCAAGTTCCGCAACACCGTGAATCCCGACGAAACCTGGAGCGGTCGCGGCAAGCGCCCGCGCTGGCTGCAGGAAGCCCTGCTGAACGGTGCCGACATCCAGAGTTTTGCCGTCTGAGCAGGCCCGGGGCTTGCCGAATGCCGTACAGGCGGCATAATAGGCGGGCCCAGCGGGTGTAGTTCAATGGCAGAACCTCAGCTTCCCAAGCTGATGGCGTGGGTTCGATTCCCATCACCCGCTCCAGAACCGCAAGGGCCGCGCCAGTCGCGGCCCTTTTCATTTCCGAGCATCGCGCGCGCCGCCGTCCGTGAATTCGGGGCACCCGGGGCAGCCAGGGGCAAGCTTCTGAATCATCGCGAATCCGGACCGGCTGCGGGATGCCAGATCGAGGCCGCCAGCCCATGATCAGAATTGCGATTGCCGGCGTCGCCGGGCGCATGGGGCGCCAGCTCGTCGAGGCCTGTGCGCAGGCTGCGGACGTGACGCTCGCCGTCGCCGTCGAACGGCCCGGCAGCAGCATGATCGGCTGCGATGCCGGGGAACTCGCCGGCATCGGGCGCAACGGCGTCGTCGTCGGTGACGACCTCGGGGCCCGGCTCGATGACTTCGACGTGCTGATCGACTTCACGCGCCCGGAGCCGACGCTCGCGCATCTGGCGCTCTGTCGCGCGGCCGGGCGCTGCGCCGTGATCGGCACGACCGGCTTCACGGCGGCGCAGAAGGCGGAGATCCAGGCCGCCGCCGCCGATGCCGGCATCGTGTTCGCGCCGAACTTCAGCGTCGGTGTGAATCTCTGTTTCAGGCTGCTCGACCTCGCTGCCCGCGTGCTCGGCGATGAGGTCGATATCGAAGTGCTCGAAGCCCATCACCGGCACAAGGTCGATGCGCCCTCGGGCACGGCGCTGCGCATGGGCGAGGTGGTCGCGCAGGCGCTCGGGCGCGAGCTGTCCGAAGTCGCCGTATACGGCCGCGAGGGCCAGACCGGCGAGCGCGACCGGCGCACGATCGGCTTCGCGACCGTGCGCGCCGGCGACATCGTCGGCGAGCACACGGTGCTGTTCGCCGACATCGGCGAGCGTGTCGAGATCACGCACAAGGCGTCGAGCCGCATGACCTTCGCGCGCGGTGCGGTGCGCGCCGCCGGCTGGCTGGCCGGGCGCGCTCCGGGGCTCTACGACATGCAGGACGTGCTCGGCCTGCGCTGAGCCGGGCACCGTCGTCATGCGTCGTCATGGACGGAATTGCTGCCCTGCGGTAGATTTCCGGCACTTTGACTGAGATTGACGAAAACGTAATCCTCGGACACCGGGCGGGAGGGAAGGCAACGTTTCCCTCCCGCCTTCGCACGTCTGAATGGAGGAAATTTTGAGGAAACCCGCACTGCTGGCCCTGGCAGACGGCAGCCTGTTCCGGGGTGAGTCCATCGGTGCCGATGGTTCGACCACCGGCGAAGTCGTGTTCAACACCTCGATCACCGGCTATCAGGAGATCCTCACCGACCCCTCGTACTGCCGGCAGATCGTGACGCTGACCTATCCGCACATCGGCAACGTCGGTGCCAATCCCGGCGACGAGGAAGCGGCGAAGATCTGGTCCTCGGGGCTGGTCGTGCGCGACTGCCCGCCGCGTCCGAGCAGCTGGCGCAGCCGCCAGTCGCTCGATGCCTATCTGAGCGAGCGCGGCGTGGTCGCGATCGCCGGCATCGACACGCGCCGGCTGACGCGCCACCTGCGCGAGCAGGGCGCGCAGAACGGCTGCATCGTCGCCGGCGACCGGCCGGATGCCGAGGCCGCGATCGCCGCGGCGCGCGCCGCGCCGAAGATGGTCGGGCTCGACCTCGCGCAGGTGGTGACGACCGAAAGCCGCTACGAGTGGACCGAAGGCTGCTGGCGGCTCGACGGCGATGACTTCCCGCAGCAGGCCGAGGCGCGCTTCCACGTCGTCGCCTATGACTACGGCGTCAAGCGCAACATCCTGCGCATGCTCGCCGCGCGCGGCTGTCGCGTCAGCGTCGTGCCGGCGCGCACGCCGGCGGCCGAGGTGCTGGCCCTGCGCCCCGATGGCGTGTTCCTGTCCAACGGTCCGGGCGATCCCGAGCCCTGCGACTACGCGATCACGGCGATCCGCGAGCTGCTCGACGCCGGCGTGCCGATCTTCGGCATCTGTCTCGGCCACCAGCTGCTCGGACTGGCCTCCGGCGCGCGCACGGTCAAGATGAAGTTCGGCCACCACGGCGGCAATCATCCGGTGCAGGATCTCGATTCCGGCCGCGTGATGATTTCCAGCCAGAACCACGGCTTCGCGGTCGATGAAGCCACGCTGCCGGCCACGCTGCGCGCCACGCACCGTTCGCTGTTCGACGGCACGCTGCAGGGCATCGAGCGCACCGACCGGCCGGCGTTCAGCTTCCAGGGCCATCCGGAAGCGAGTCCCGGGCCGCACGACGTTGCCGGCCTGTTCGACCGCTTCATCGGCCTGATGCAACGCCACGGCCGCTGAGCCTGCCTGAGGCCGGCGCCCGTGCGTGCGCACGGGGCGCCGGCACGCCCGAATCTCCCGAACGCCTCGCTGCGTCTGCTGCCCACGGTTTCCGTCCATGCCGAAACGTACCGACATCCAGAGCATCCTGATCATCGGCGCCGGTCCCATCGTGATCGGCCAGGCCTGCGAGTTCGACTACTCGGGCGCCCAGGCCTGCAAGGCGCTGCGCGAGGAGGGCTACCGCGTCATCCTCGTCAATTCCAATCCGGCGACGATCATGACCGACCCGGAGATGGCCGACGCGATCTACATCGAGCCGATCCACTGGCAGACGGTCGCGCGCATCATCGAGCAGGAGCGCCCGCATGCGCTGCTGCCGACCATGGGCGGGCAGACGGCGCTGAACTGCGCGCTCGATCTGGCGCACCATGGCGTGCTCGAAAAATTCGGCGTCGAGATGATCGGCGCCAACGAGGACGCCATCGACATGGCCGAGGACCGCGAGCGCTTCCGCGACGCGATGACCGAGATCGGTCTGGCGACGCCGCGCGCGCGCATCGCGCACACGATCGAGGAGGCCGTCGCCGCGCAGGCCGACATCGGCTTCCCGACCATCATCCGGCCGTCGTTCACGATGGGCGGCTCGGGCGGCGGCATCGCCTATAACCGCCAGGAATTCCTGGAGATCGTCGAGCGCGGCCTGGACCTGTCGCCGACCAGCGAGGTGCTGCTCGAAGAGTCGGTGCTCGGCTGGAAGGAATACGAGATGGAGGTCGTGCGCGACCGCGTCGACAACTGCATCATCGTCTGCTCGATCGAGAACTTCGATCCGATGGGCGTGCAC
>NZ_DAOLKE010000081.1:0-12637 GCF_035331805.1 Plasticicumulans sp.
CGGCATCGTCGGCATCGCTGCGGCGGCCGTCCGCCGCCGGCGGCAGGCCGAGGAGCGCGAGCAGCCCGGCATCGAAGGCCAGCGCCCGGCCGCCGGCGATGTCGGTGATGCAGAAGGTCACGTCGGCCCCGGCGATGCGCACGGCCGGCTCCGGTGCGAGCACGACCTCCTGACGCAGCGTGCCGCTGGCGCGGCCGATGCGCGCGAGCGCAGTGCGGATTTCGAGCTCCTCGCCCATGAAGGCCGGCCGGCGGTAGCTGATGTCGATGCGCACGATCGCGAAGCCGAGGCCGCGCTGCGCGAGCCGGTCGAGCTCACCGCCGCTCTCGAACCAGGCCCAGCGGGCTTCTTCGAGGAATTCGAGGTAGCGGGCATTGTTGACGTGCCCGTACAGGTCGAGGTGATAGCCGCGCACCTTGATGCGGCTGCAATGCGGGCTGGCTTCGGGTCCGGTGCTCAAGGCAGGCCCTTCCTGATCGGCGGCGGAACCGACAGCTTGGCACGCGCGGCCTCAGTCGCGCAGCCACGGCCGCACGTCGAGCGCGATGACCCGCCCGTCATCGATGCGCACCGCCACGGCTTCGAGCCGTCGGCGCGCACACGGTCCCCACAGGCAGAAGCCGTCCTCGAAGCGGAAGATCGCCGCGTGGATGCCGCACTGGATGTGCAGGCCCTGATAGTCGAGGAAATCGTCGTCGCCGGACTCGCGCTCCATCGGCGCGCCGGTGTGCGGACAGGAGTTGCGGTAGGCGTAGACCTGCGCGCCGCGGCGCGCGAGCACCAGATCGGCGTAGCGCGCGCCGGGCTGCAGGCGGATGCCGCGGGTGCCGCCATCGGGGATGTCGGTCAGCGCACAGAGTTCGCGTTCCATCGATCCTCCTCCCCCGCCTCTGCACGGGCGGTACGTGCGCCGCCCGCGACGGCGCTCAGCGGCTGCGGGCGCGGTAACTCAGCGTCACCTTGCCGCCGGCCGGAACCGGCACGCTCCAGCTCGCGGTGTCGGCGGCATCGCGCCGGTGCGGCAGGCTTTCCTCGACGATACGCCACTGGCCGCCGAAGGGCTGCGTGACATCGACGGTGACCGCCTCGGTCTTGGTGTTGCGGAAGTCGATCACCCACGCGGCTTCCTGCTCGTCGCGCGGCAGGCGCTTGAAGTCGATCTGGCGGCGGCGGGCGCTGACATCGAGCGTGGCGCCGACCTCGATGATCGCGTCATCGCCCTCGGCGACCGGATTGATGCGCGCCTCGCCGAGGAACTGGCCGGTGCCGCTCGGCTCGCGCTGGTAGACGCGCACGGCCCCCGAAGGCAGCGGCCGGCCGAGCCCCGGCGACACGTTCGCGAACGACAGCGCCGTGGCGATGCGCAGGTCCTGATTGCCGATCACCGCACCGAACAGCGCGAGCGGCGCGGTCGTGCGGTAGAGCTTGCGCACCGGGGCGCGCGAGGTCGAGAACAGCGGCACGTGCACCGACTGGCGCGCCGGCAGCGTCACCGGCCGTTCGATCGTATAGAGCTGGTACTCGAACAGCCGGTCATCGGCGGCTGCCCCTCCCGGCATGCCGCCGGGCAGGTCGGGCGCCGAGCGCAGG
This sequence comes from Plasticicumulans sp., assembly GCF_035331805.1. Taxonomy (NCBI): domain Bacteria; kingdom Pseudomonadati; phylum Pseudomonadota; class Gammaproteobacteria; family Candidatus Competibacteraceae; genus Plasticicumulans; species Plasticicumulans sp. Next base: position 1,591 of record NZ_DAOLKE010000081.1, read on the forward strand.
TCGGCGGCAGCCTCGCCGCGCATGCCGGCGATGCGGTTGACCTCGCCGGAGACCAGCGACAGCCGGGCATTGGTGAAGGTCGTGCCGCTGGCGTTGTGCAGCGTCGCCCAGGCGAGCAGGTCCATGCCGTCGTTGCCGGGGTTCAGGCGCAGCACGTAATCGGCATCCCACGAGAAGCCGCGCGACAGGTAGGACAGCTCGATCAGGTGCTCGCCGCCGACGCTGCTGTTGAGGTCGGCGAGCAGCGTCGGCTCCTCGCGCACGTCCTGACCGCGCTCGACGACCAGCCGCCACGGCGACAGCGCGCCGTCGGATTCGATGCGCTCGCCGATGCGGAACACCGCCTGCCCCTCGCGCACCGACAGCAGCACGGCCTTCTCGCGTTGCTCCTCGCCGCTGGCCGGATTGACGCGCACGGCCTCGATCTCGCGCCCGACGAAGCGTTCGAGCAGCGTGTCGCCGGACAGCACGTCGTTGCGGTAGTGCTGCGACAGCACCAGCAGCGGCCGGTCGCTGGCGAGCAGCGCGGTTTCGGGCTGGATCTGCGTGCTGACGCCGGTGATCGCCAGCCGGCTGTCACCGGTCGGCAGCGTCACGCGCCGCACGTCGCGCACCAGCGCGAGGTCGGCGTGATAGATGGTCAGGCTCACGTCCTGACCGGTCGCCGGGGAACTGGCGACTTCGGCTGCAGCCGGAGCGGCGGTCAGCAGGGCGGCCAGCAGGGGCAGGCTGGAAAGCATGGTGTCGGGTGCTCGCAGCGATGGCCGGCGTCCGTTCGTTCCGGCAAGGGCAGGACTGCAAGCGTATCCCAATTACGACAGCTTGTGGCGCATATACCGCAGGAGTTGTAGTCGAATCTCGCAAGCGGGCTGCGCCGCCGCTCAGCCGGGGCGGGCGAGTGCCGGCAGTTCGCGGCCGAAGCCGAGCGCGCGGCGCGCGAACAGATGCTTCAGCGGCCCGAGCGCGTTGGTCGCGAGCAGGCCGGCGTTGCGTGCAAACACGACCGGGGCAAGCGGGCTGCCGAACAGGCGCTTGAAGCCGTCCATCGCCGCCTGCATCAGCAGGTTGTCGCCCTTGCGCGCGCGCTCGTAGCGGCGCAGGCCGGCGATCGCGCCGATGTCCTGCCCGGCGCCGTGGCGTTCGATGAGCAGCTCGGCGAGCGCGGCGGCATCGAGCAGGCCGAGGTTGACCCCCTGGCCGGCGAGCGGATGCACGACGTGCGCGGCATCGCCGACCAGCGCCACGCGCGGCTGCACGTAGTGCTGCGCGTGCTGCAGCCGCAGCGGGAAGGCGGCGCGCGGCCCGCTCCAGAGCACCGGCCCGAGCCGGTGGCTGAAGGCCTCGCCAAGCGCGTGCGCGAAGCCGGCATCGTCGAGCGCCAGCACCTGACGCGCCTGCGCGCGGCTGCAGCTCCAGACGATCGAGCAGCTGCCGTCGTACATCGGCAGAAAGGCCAGCGGCCCGCCGGGCAGGAAGCGCTGCCAGCAGGTGTCATGGTGCGGCTGCTCGCAGCGCACGCGACAGACCACGGCCTGCTGCTCGTAGCCCCAGCCCATCGTGTCGATGCCGGCCCAGGCGCGCAGCGGCGACTGCGCGCCGTCGGCCCCGACCAGCAGGCGCGCCGACAGCCGGCGGCCGTCGGCCAGCTGCACGCCGAGGGCGTTGCGCCCTTCCTCGAAGCCGGTGACGGCGACGCCGGGGTAGACATCGAGCGCGTCGATCGTGGCGGCGCGCGCGAGCAGCGCGCTCTGGATCACGCGGTTCTCGATGATCCAGCCGAGGGCCGGCTCGCCGATGCCGGCGGCATCGAAGTGGATCAGGCCCGGGCCGCTCGCGTCCCAGACCTCCATGTCGGTATAGGCGCAGACCCGCGGCTCGGGTGCGCCGCCCCCGGCCCCCGGCAGCTGCTCGATCGCCGGCCAGGCGCCGAGTCTGGCGAGGATGCGCTGCGAGACGGCACTGATCGCCGAGACGCGCGCCGCGGCCGGCTCGCCGGCCATGAGCGGCGGCACCGGTTCGGCCTCGATCAGTGCCACGTCCAGCCCGTGCTCGCCGAGCGCGCAGGCCAGCGCCGAGCCGACCATGCCGCCGCCGACGACGATGACGTCGTAGACGGTCCCGGGGGCGGCTGCGGCAGCGGCCGTGGATGCAGGGGAAGCAGTGGAAACAGGCGAAGCAGCGGTGTTGCCCATCGGATGCGGAGGTTCCGTGCAGTCAGGCGGAATCGGGGAGCGGGACGTTCAGCCGGCCAGGGCCCGGCCGAGGCCGAGCCGCGGCTGGCGACCGGCGACGCCCATCAGCTGGCGCACCAGCAGGCGCTTGACCGGCGGCAGCAGGTCGAAGCCGATCAGGCCGAGATTGCGCGCCAGGCGCACCGGCGGCAGCGGGTTCGCGAACACGCGCACCAGCGCATCGGTGAAGCCGATCGTCGCGCGCTGGTCCCAGCGCCGCCAGTCGGCGTAGCGCGTCAGCACGGCGCTGCTGCCGGGGTCCTCGTCGGCGGCCAGCGCATCGGCGATGACCTCGGCCAGCACCGCGACATCGCGCAGGCCGAGGTTGAAGCCCTGCCCGGCGATCGGGTGCAGCGTGTGTGCGGCATTGCCGATGAAGGCGACGCGCCCGTGCCGGTGCTCGCGCGCCTTGACGAGCTTCAGCGGATGGGCGCTGCGCCGGCCGGCGCGCACGAAGCGCCCGAGCCGGAGGCCGAAGCGCCGCTGCACCAGGTACTGGAACTGCGCATCCGGCATCGCCAGCACCGGCTCGACCTCGGCATCGGGCACGGTCAGCACCAGCGCGCAGCGCCCGCCTTCCATCGGCAGCAGCGCGAGCGGCCCGTCCTCGGTGAAGCGCTCGTAGGCGACATTGCCGTGGTCGTGCTCGGGCGTGACGTTGGCGGTCACCGCCGTCTGGCCGTAGCTCCACTCCAGCGTCGGCACGCCGAGCTGCGTGCGGATGCGCGAGCGCGCCCCGTCGGCCGCGACCACCAGCCGCGCGCGCAGCGGACGCAACTGCTCGCCGACGCGCACCGTCACCTCGCAGTGCTGCGCGCCGGGGCTCAGATGTTCGAGTTCGGCCGGGCAGAGCAGCGTCACGTGTGCAAGCCGCTCCAGCCGCCCGATCAGCGCCGCCCCGATCGTGCGCGCCGCGGCCACGTAGCCGAGCGCCGGCGTGCCCTGGTCGCGGGCATCGAGCCGGGCGTGGCCGATGTGGCCGCGGTCGGAGATGTCGATCTGCCGGATCGGCGTCGCCTGCGCCGCGATCGCCGTCCAGACGCCGAGCCCGTCGAAGATGCGCCGCGAGCCCCAGGACAGCGCCAGCGTGCGCTCGTCGTAGCCGGGGTGAGCATCGGCGTGCCAGGGACTGGCCTCGACCAGTGCGAGCTTCAGGCCCAGCCCGTCGAGCGCGATCGCCAGCGCCGCACCGGCCATGCCGCCACCGACGACGATGACGTCGTAATCCCCGGCGGCTCCGGCGGCAGACGCGCCGGCCGCTGCCGGCGCCATGTCCTCGCGGACGACCGGCCCGCTGCCGGTCACCGCCGTGTCTTCGCTGCGCTTGCTGCCCACGCCTCGCTCCTCGGGTCCGCCGCCGTCCGGCGCCGGTGATGGGTCCGCTCGCACCGGAAAAACCGGCCGGCGGCGCTTGTCGTTGTCAGGTCCGGGCGCTGCGCTGCGCACGCCGTGCTCAGGCGTCGCGCATCAGCGCCTCGATGTCGTCGATCGCGGTCGGCACGCCGGCGCTCAGCACCTCGCAGCCGTCGGCCGTGACCGCCACGTCATCCTCGATGCGGATGCCGATGCCGCGAAAGCGCGCATCGACGCCTTCGGCATCGGGGGCGACGTACAGGCCCGGCTCGACGGTCAGCACCATGCCGGCTTCGAGCCGCGTCCAGTCGGCGCCGTCCTTGTATTCGCAGGGATCGTGCACGTCCATGCCGAGCCAGTGGCCGGTGCGGTGCATGTAGAAGCGCCGGTAGGACTCATCGGCGATGCGCTCGTCGACCCCGCCTTCGAGCAGGCCGAGGCTGATCAGGCCCTCGGTCAGCACGCGCACGGCGGCGTCATGGTAGTCGGGCCAGGCCATGCCGGGGCGCACGACGGCCATCGCCGCATGCTGCGCGGCCAGCACGACCTCGTACAGCGCGCGCTGCGGCCCGCTGTAGCGGCCGTTGACCGGGAAGGTGCGGGTGATGTCGCCGGCGTAGGAGTCCAGCTCGCAGCCGGCGTCGATCAGCACCAGATCGCCGTCGCGCAGCTCGGCGTCGTTCTCGGTGTAATGCAGGATGCAGGCGTTGTCGCCGCCGCCGACGATCGCCGGATACGACCAGCCGGCGCCGGCGAGCGCGAACTCGTGCAGGATCTCGGCCTCCAGCCGCCGCTCGTTCAGGCCCGGCCGGCAGACCTGCATCGCGCGCCGGTGCCCGGCCGCCGAGATGCGCCCGGCCGAGCGCATGACCTCCAGCTCGGCCGGCGACTTCACGCGCCGGTGCGCGTGCAGCAGCGCATCGAGGTTCACGAGTTCGCGCGGCACGTGCACGCCGCTCCTGAGCTTCGCGCGCAGCGCGCTGATCCAGCCGCTGACGCGGGTGTCGAGCGCCGGATCGGCGCCGTAGCGGTAATGCACGCGCTCGACGCCTTCGAGCAGCTCCGGCAGGCGCTGGTCGAGCTCGTCGAGCGGATACGCGGCATCGGCGCCGAAGCGCTCGATCGCGCCGGCCGGCCCGGCGCGGCGGCCGTGCCAGATCTCCATCAGCGGATCGCGCGGCCGGCAGAACAGCACGTAGGGCTCGGCGTGGCCGGGGCGCAGCACCGCCAGCGCGTCGGGCTCCGGGAAGCCGGTCAGGTAGCGGAAGTCGCTGTCCTGGCGAAACGGATAGTGCACGTCGTGGTTGCGCACGCGCTCGGTCGCCGCGGCGACCAGCGCGATCGAACCCTCGCCCATCGCCGCCATCAGCCGGGCGCGACGGGCGGCATATTCCTCGGCCGGAATGCGGAAGCTGGCCATCGGCTGACCTCGGAGTGCAGGTGGGAAACGAAACGGAATGCCGGACACCGGCAGCGTCGGTGCCGGCGAATCAGTGCAGACGCCTGCCGGATTCGGCCGCCGGGGCCGGCGCGGCGAGCGTCGCGTACAGCAGCAGCACGCCGATGCGCAGGTACTCGACCAGCTCGACCCACGCCGCCTCGCCTTCCTCGTCGGCGTCGTCGGTTTCGTAGTCGGCCTGCGCGAACTCGCGCAGGTCATCGAGCACCTCGCGCGCCTCGGTCCCGAGCGTCGCCAGCCGCTCGCCGGCACGCGCCAGACCGTAGTTGAAGCCCTGGCACCACTGCCCGAGGGCTTCGGCGCGCGCGGCGAGCGGCGCGTCGTCCTCGGGCAGCAGCGGTTCGAAGCCGAGTTCCTCATCGGCAAAGCCGGCGCGCGTCGCCGCGTAGAGTTCATCGAGCAGCCGGCTGCCTTCGGCATCGACGGCGGCGATGTCGCCGAGTTCGGTCAGCAGCACCTCGCGCCAGCTGCGGGCCGGCAGGCCGGCGTCGGCACAGAGCAGTCCGCACAGCAGGCCGTGCGCCTCGGCGGCGAGGCTCAGGCTGCCGGCACGCGCGAGCGCCGACTGCAGCGCATCGTGGTCCGGATTCGGCAGGCGCGTAGTCATCGGTGGGGGGCACACGGCATCCGGAAAGGACGGTTATCGTAACCCCGGCCGGCGCCGGCCCGTAAAGACGCGGTACGGCGGCCCGCGATTGACCCTGTCACAGAGCGGCCCCTATAGTCCGGCGCCATGTCCACGTCCCTGTCCCCCGCCGCCGCCCCGGCCGTCGCGGCGCTCGAACACCGGCTCGAAGAGCTGCTGCGCGCCTGCAAGCGGCTCGCCGCCGAGAACCGCAGCCTGCACCTGCGCGCCGGCCAGCTCGAAAACGAACTCGCCACGGCGCGCAGCCTGCACGCCAGCGACACCGACACGCTGCGCCGCCAGTGCGAGACCATCGCCAGCGAGCGCGACCAGCGCCATATGACCGCGATCGCCGAACTCGACGCTCTCCACGAGGCCCGGCTCGACGCGGTGCGCGAGTCGCTCGAAGCCGAACTCGCCGAAGCCCGCGCCGCGGCCGCGCACGAACGCAGCGAGCTCGAAGCCGCGCATGCGCAGGCCCTCGCCGCCGCCCACGCTGCGGCCGACACCGAGATCGCCGAGCTGCACGAGCAGCTCGCCGCCGCCCGCCAGCGCATCGGGCTGATGGTCGCGCGCCTGCGCGCGCTCGAAGTCTGATCCAGCCCGTCCAACCCGCCGGAAACCCGCCGGCCGCCTGAAACCGAGGCCCGCACCGTGTCCGAGAACGCCCAGCTGGTGTCGGTGCACATCATGGACGCCGACTACAAGGTGTCCTGCCCGCCCGCCGACCTGCCCGAACTGCAGCAGGCCGCCGCCTTCCTGAACGCGCGCATCGCCGAGATCCGCGCCAGCGGCCGCGTGTCCGGCTCCGAGCGCATCATCGCCATCGCCAGCCTGAACCTCGCCTACGACTACCTGCAGCTGCTGCGCGAAACTTCGGCCGACCGCGACGAGGTGCGCCAGCGTGCCGAGAAGCTGCTGTCACAGGTCGAATCGGCGCTTGGGAAAATCACCGAAACCCCGTTATAGTCCGGCCACGGGCATCCCCTGCGGTGTTCGTGTCACAGAGCCGCATCCCCTTGATCCATAGTTTGATCTGCCAGGGGGTCGGTTGGCCGGAGCCGGTGTGCAAGTCCGCCTAGCAGCGGGAAGCCTGAGGCACCGCGCCGATCCCCACTTGAACCATCTGGTTCAAGGGCCAAGGCTCCGACGGCACAGGCGGGGGATGCCTCTTTCTTTTTTTGCGCCGGCCGCGCTCAGCCCCCGAGCGCCACGCCGAACAGCCGCCCCGCGCCCCAGGTCACGCCGGCCGCGGCCAGCCCGATCAGCAGCTGCCGCAGGCCCGACCACGCGGCGTTGCGGCCGGTGAACAGCGTGATCGCGGCACCGATCAGGAAGAGCCCCGCACCGCCGGCCGCCGCGCTTGCCTGCACTGCGCGCTCGCCTGTCAGCCACACGAACGGCAGCACCGGCAGCGTCGCACCGACGACGAAGATCGCGAAGGACGCCGTCGCCGCCGCCCACGGCGAGCCGCTGCGCTCCTCGGGGTCGATGCCGAGTTCCTCGCGCGCCAGCGTCGACAGCGCCGTGTCCGGATCGGCCATCACGCGCTCGGCGATCGTGCGCGCCTCGTCCTCGGTGAAGCCCTTGCTGCGGTAGATCAGCTCCAGCTCGGCGCGCTCCTCGTTCGGCACCTCGCGCAGCTCCTCGGCCTCGGCGGCGATCTGGCGTTCGTAGAGTTCGTTGGCGCTCTTCACCGAGATCCACTCGCCCATCGCCATCGAGCAGGCGCCGGCCAGCAGGCCGGCCAGGCCGGTCAGCAGGATGGTGTGCGATTCGGCCTGCGCGCCGGCCACGCCCATGACCAGGCTCAGCGTCGACACCAGCCCGTCGTTGGCGCCGAGCACCGCGGCGCGCAGCGCGTTGCCGCCGCCGGCACCGTGGCGGCCTTCGAGGCGGGCGTAGGTCGGACCGGTCCAGCCCGGACGCGGGCGGCGCGCGAGCTGGCCGAGCAGGCGCACATGGGATCGCTCCTGCGCCGGCAGCACGGTGTGCTCGCTCTCGGGCTGGTGGTCGTAGCCGGTCTGGTCCATCGCCTCGATCGAGCGCGCCGCCGGCAGCACGAAATCCGCCCCGAAGCGGCGCGCAAGCCCGATCAGCACGCGCGTGCGCCAGCCCGGGCGCTCGCGCTTCGTATCGACGCCGACCGCCTTCAGCCGCCGCTGCCAGAACGCCGCGTGCGCGTCCTCGACCGCCGCGAGGCGCCGGTACAGCTCGGCCTGCGCGGCATCGCCGGCGCTGTCGGCCATCGCCCGGTACAGCGCGGCGCTGTCGATCTCGCCCTGCAGGTTGGCGCGGTAGCGGGCGGCATCGGGGTTGCGACGCATGGCGGGCGTCCTCGCAGCGGGCGGATCACGGATGACAGAGGCCGCCCGCACGCGGGCAAGGTGCGGGCGGCCGGATCACTCACTTGAGGCTCAGGCGCACGTCAAGGCTGCCGCGGGTGGCGTGCGAGTACGGACAGACGATGTGCGCCTGCTGCACGATGGCCTCGGCGGTCTCGCGATCGAGGCCGGGCAGGTCGATGCTCAGCGCCACGTCGAGGCCGAAGCCCTGGCCGTCGTCGCGCGGGCCGATGCCGACCTGGGCGGTGACGGTGCTGTCCTCGGCGATCTTCACCTTCTTCTGGCCGGCGACGAACTTGATCGCGCCGAGGAAGCAGGCCGAGTAGCCGGCAGCGAACAGCTGCTCGGGGTTGTTGCCGCTGCCGCCGGGGCCGCCGAGTTCCTTCGGCGTGACCAGCCGGACTTCGAAGGCGCCGTCAGCGGTGCGGGCGGTGCCGGTACGACCGCCGGTGGCGGTGGCTTCGGTGCGGTACAGGACGTTCATGGCGGTGCTCCTCGCAGACTTCGCGGGTGGGCGATGCCCGCCACGCAGGCGGGCATCCGGGGGTCGGGGGTGGAGGGAATCGGCCGGTGCGCCGCTCGCGGACGGCGCACCGGTCACGGCCTTCAGTGCCGGGTTTCGGGGCGCAGGTCGAAGACCAGCACCTCGGCGTCCTGCCCGTCGCTGATGTTCACGGCCCCGGCATCGATGAGCTTCAGGCCGTCGCCGGCCTGCAGCGCGACGCCGTTGACCTGCACGCTGCCGCGGGCGACGTGAACGTAGACGACGCGACCGGCGGCAATCGCCAGGCTTGCCGTTTCGTCATCCGCGAACAGCCCGGCGTGGACGACCGCGTCCTGATGCAGCTTCAGCGAACCCTCGCGCCCGTCCGGCGACAGGATCACCCGCAGCCTTCCGCGCTTGCTCGCCGCATCGAAGTGCTGCTGCTGGTACTGCGGCGCGATGCCGCGCACCTCGGGCACGATCCAGATCTGCAGGAAGTGCACCTCGTCGCTGCGCGAGTGGTTGAACTCGCTGTGCGCGATGCCGCGCCCGGCGCTGATCATCTGCACGTCGCCGGGGCGGATCACCGAGCCGTTGCCGAGCGTGTCGCGGTGTTCGAGCGCGCCGTCGAGCACGTAGGAAAAGATCTCCATGTCGCGGTGCGGGTGCTGGCCGAAGCCCATGCCCGGCGCAACGCGGTCGTCGTTGATGACCAGCAGGTCCGAGAAGCCGCGATGGCGCGGGTCGTCGTAGTGGCCGAACGAGAAGGTGTGGCGCGAGCTGAGCCAGCCGTGCTCGGCGACGCCGCGGTCACCGGCCTTGCGCAGGATTGCAGTCATGGTCTTGCTCCCGTTGCTTCGGAGGCGGACCGGCGCGGGGGGGCGCCGGGGCCGGGGGTTCAGGATTCAGGCGTCGTCCATGGCGGGCGGATGCGGCCGGGGTGCCGGGGGTTTCCCCCTCTCCCCCAATCCCTCCCCCGCAAGGGGGGAGGGGCTTGAAGGCAGGCACCTGCGATCCGCTCAGCCGGATCAGGTGTTTCAGGCCGCGGCGATGGCCGGGCGCAGGCGACGGCTGCGCAGTGCATCGAGGCTGAAGGCGCCGGCGCCGAAGGCCGCGACCTGCAGCAGGCCGCCGGTGATCGCCAGATTCTTCAGGAAGTGGATCACCTGGCCCTGGTCGGCGGGCTGGAAGTGGAAGGCGAAGGCCGTGACCAGCGTGAACACCGCCATCAGCAGCGCGACCAGTTGCGTGCGGTAACCGGCGATCAGCGCACCCGCCAGCCCGATCTCGACCGCCAGCGCACCGGCGTAGGCCAGTTCCGGCGCCGGCAGGCCGGCGGCGGTGATGTAGCCGATCGTGGCCGCCGGCGCGGCGAGCTTGCCGAGGCCGCTGACCAGGAACAGTCCGCCGAGCAGCACGCGGCCGGCGGCCGGGGCGTAGCGGTTGACGGCGCCGGTCGCAGCGGTGGTGACCGTGGTGGCAGCAGTGGTGACGGAAGCGGCGGCGTAGGTATTGGTGCTCATGGCGATGACCTCTTGAGTGCGGGTTTCCGGTTTCGGTGGCTGCCGGTCTGGCCGGTGCCTTGCCGATGGAGCGCACTCTACGCAGCCACGATCACGCCATAAATCAGCCAGAATGCGTCACATCGTCCACTGGAGAAGGACAATGAACGCGCTCGAAGACATGCAGTTGTTCGCCACCACGGTCGAGGCCGGCAGCTTCACGGCCGCGGCCGAACGCCTCGGGCTGTCGAAGCAGTTCGTCAGCCGCAGGCTCGCGGCGCTGGAGGCGCGCCTCGGCGTGCGGCTTTTGAACCGCACGACCCGGCGCCTGAGCGTCACCGAGCTGGGCCGCGAGTACCACGCCCGCGCCTGCGCCATCCTCGATGCGGTCGCCGAGACCGAGGACATGATCGGCAGCGGCAGCCGCCAGCCGCGCGGCACGCTCAGGCTGGCCGCGCCGATGAGCTTCGGCACGCTGCACCTGTCGCCGCTGCTGCCGCGCTTCCTCGCCCGCTACCCGGACCTGCGGCTGGAGATCGACCTCAACGACCGCACGGTCGACCTGATCGGCGAGGGCTATGACATGGCCATCCGCATCGGCGCCCTGCCCGACTCGGCGCTGGTCGCACGCCGCCTCGCCGGCATGCGCCTCGTCACCTGCTGCAGCCCCGGCTATCTGCACGGCCGCGGCGCCCCGCCCGAACCCGAAGCCCTGTCCGCGCACGACTGCCTGCCCTACGGCCACACGCGCGCGACCGAATGGCTGTACCGGCGCGCCGGCGAGCGCATCGCGGTGCCGGTGAACGGGCGCCTGCGCGTCAACAACGGCGAACTGGCCCGCGACGCCGCCCTCGCCGGCCTCGGCCTGACGCAGCTGCCGACCTTCATCGTCGGCGCAGCCCTCGCCCGCGGCGAGCTGGTGACGGTGCTCGACGACTTCGCCCCGAACCCCGGCGGCATCTTCGCGGTGTACCCGCAGCACCGGCAGGCCTTCCTGGCGATCCGGGCGCTGGCGGATTTTCTGAAGGAGGCGTTCGGGGAGGAGACG
>NZ_DAOLKE010000082.1:0-12542 GCF_035331805.1 Plasticicumulans sp.
CCGGCGGCTATGCCGGGGCACGCATCGGCCGGCGCATTCCGGCGAAGTGGCTGCGGGCGGGCATCGTCGCGACCGGGACGGTGATGGCGGGGCTGTTCTTCCGCGGCTGAGCGGACCGGAGCCGCGCGAGGGCGGTCGCTTCGGGCCAGCCGGGGCTGTGCAGCGGCGATGCCGGGCATCGCGGGCTTTGCCTCAACGGATGCGCGATCCGCCGGTCTAGAATCCCCGTCCCTGCCGTCACCCCGGGAGTCCCGAACATGCCTGTTGCCGCTCCCGATCTCCTCAGCATGATCCGCGGGCTCGTGGCGCTGCCTTCGGTCAGTGCCGTGCAGCCGACCTGGGATCAGGGCAATCTCGCCGTCGTCGAACGGCTGGCCGACTGGCTCGAAGCGCTCGGCTTCCGCTGCGAGCTGCTCGCGCTCGACGATCCGCGCAAGGCCAATCTCGTCGCCACGCTCGGCAGCGGCCCGGGCGGGCTGGTGCTCGCCGGACACACCGACACCGTGCCCTACGATTCCTCGGGCTGGCGCCACGACCCGTTCGGCGGCATCGAGGCCGACGGGCGCATCTACGGACTCGGCACCGCCGACATGAAATCCTTCCTCGCGCTCGCGGCCGAGGCGGCGCGCGGGCTGCGTGCGCAGGACCTGCGCCGGCCGCTGGTGATCCTCGCGACGGCCGACGAGGAATCGAGCATGGACGGGGCGCGTGCGCTGGTCGCCGCCGGCCGGCCGCTCGGGCGCTACGCGGTGATCGGCGAGCCGACCGGGCTGAAGCCGATCCGCCTGCACAAGGGCGTGATGATGGAGGCGATCCGCGTGCAGGGCCGCGCCGGTCATGCCTCGGACCCGAGCCTCGGCAACAGCGCGCTCGAAGGCATGCACCGCGTGATCGGCGAGCTGCTGGCGATGCGCGCCGGCTGGGCGACGCGCTACCGCAATCCGCAGTTCGCGGTCGAGGTGCCGACGCTGAACCTCGGCCACATCCACGGCGGCGACAATCCGAACCGCATCTGCGCGCACTGCGAGCTGCACATCGACATCCGGCCGCTGCCGGGCATGTGTCTGCACGCGCTGCGCGAGGAGATCGACGCGCATCTTGCGCGTGCGCTCGAAGGCACCGGCCTCGGCTGGAGCAGCGAGGCGCTGATCGAGGGCATCGAACCGTTCGAGACACCGGCCGATTCGCGGCTGGTGGCGGCGGCCGAGCAGCTCACCGGCCACACCGCCGGTTCGGTGGCCTTCGGCACCGAAGGTCCGTACCTGAACAAGCTCGGCATGGACACGATCATCCTCGGCCCCGGCGACATCGCCCAGGCCCACCAGCCCGACGAGTATCTGGCGCTCGATCGCATTCCGCCGACGCTGGAACTGCTGCGCGCGCTGATCCGTCGCTTCTGCATCGACGTGCCCGATCCCGCTGCATGACGCCCTCCCTGACCGAACGCGCGATGAACGATCCCAAGAAAACACTGGTGCAGGGCCTGCGCCAGGCCGTGCCGTACATCAATGCCCTCGAACACAAGACGCTGGTGATCCTGTTCGGCGGCGAGGCCGTCGTCGATGTCGAGCGCTTCGCCTCGCTGATCCACGACATCGCGCTGCTCGACTCGCTCGGCCTGAAGCTCGTGCTCGTGCACGGCGCCCGGCCGCAGGTCGAGGCCGAACTCGCCGAGATGGGCCACGAACCGCGCTTCGCCGAGGGCGTGCGCATCACCGACACGGTCGCGCTCGATGCGGTCAAGGAGGCGGTCGGTGCGACGCGCATCCTGATCGAGGGCCTGCTGTCGATGGGGCTCGCCAATTCACCGATGCACGGCGCGCGGCTGCGCGTCGGCTCCGGCAACGCCGTCGTCGCCCGGCCGCTCGGCGTGCGCGAGGGCGTGGATTTCCAGTACACCGGCGAGGTGCGCCGCGTCGACGGTGAACTGATCCGCGCCTGGCATCAGGCCGACACCATCGTGCTGCTGTCGCCGCTCGGCTATTCGCCGACCGGCGAGGTGTTCAACGTCTCGGCGCGCGAGGTCGCGGTGATGGCGGCGCGCACGCTCGGGGCCGAGAAGCTGGTGATGCTGACCGAGGAAGGCGGCATCGTCGATCACGACGGCCGGCTGCTGTCGGACCTGAGCGTGCCGCAGGCCGAGCGCCTGCTCGCGGCCGATACGGCGATGCTCGACGCCGATCAGGCCGAAGCCCTCGACAACGCCATCGCCGCCTGCCGCGGCGGCGTGCGCCGCGTGCATCTGGTGCCGCGCAGGCTCGACGGCGCACTGCTGCTGGAGCTGTTCACGCGCGATGGCGTCGGCACGATGGTGTTCGCCGACCAGTACGAGGGCGCGCGCCCGGCAACGATCGACGATGTCGGCGGCCTGATCGAGCTGATCCGCCCGCTCGAAGAGGACGGCACGCTGGTGCGCCGCTCGCGCGAGCGGCTGGAGAACGAGATCGACCGCTTCACGCTGCTCGAACGCGACGGTGCGATCATCGGCTGCGCGGCGCTGTACGCCTTCCCGGACGAGGCGATCGGCGAACTCGCCTGCGTGGCCGTGCACGCCGATTACCGCCGCGGCGGCCGCGCCGATGCGCTGCTCGGGGCGATCGAGGCGCGCGCGCGCGGCATGGGTCTCACGCGCCTGTTCGTGCTGACGACGCGCACCGCGCACTGGTTTCGCGAACGCGGCTTCGAACCGGCCGATCTCGATGCGCTGCCGGTCGGGAAGCGCGAGATGTACAACTTCCAGCGCCGCTCGAAGGTGTTCGTGAAGCCGCTGCTGTGAGCCGGTGCGAGGTTTTTTCGTCTGTCTTCGCATGTCATTGAGCAATCGCAACGCCGCAGCCCACAGCAACCGGCAACATCCGGGCGCGCGGTTTCGGATGACGGCAATCCGGCCGGCAGTCAGCGGCATACCACGCAATAGCGACTGCGGCGGCTCGACGGAGCCGGATTTCTGGTCAAAACTGCGCGCCGGCGATGGCGGCCCCGGTGTGCCACCCCGCCCCGGACGCCCGCCCGGCTGTCGCCCGCCGGCACAGCCCGGCATGGACCGCCGGTACTGAACCCCTGTACCCCCTTCGAGGAGAGAGCCACATGAAAGCCATTCACGGCATCGCGGGCGCCCTGCTGCTCGGCGCGATCGTCGCCGCTCCGGCGCAGGCCGACGGCCTCGCGCTGGCGCAGAAGAACAACTGCCTCGCCTGCCACGCCGTCGACCAGAAGCTGGTCGGCCCGTCCTACAAGGAAGTCGCCGCGAAGTACAAGGGTGACGCCACGGCCCCCGACAAGCTGGCCGCCAAGGTCAAGGCCGGCGGTGCCGGTTCCTTCGGCCAGATCCCGATGCCGCCGAATCCGCAGGTGTCGGACGCCGACATGAAGGAAATCATTGCCTGGATCCTGGCGCTGTAAGCTCCGCGCCCGCGCAGAAACTAAAACGGCCGCCCCCGGGCGGCCGTTTTCATTGGCGGGCACCGCAGCCGCACGCCCTCCGGAACAGGCCCGATTCTTGCGCATTCTCCGGCGATGCCGCCTGCATGCGACAAAGCCGACACGGCCCGTGTGCGCGACAGCTTCCGTCAAGACCTTGATCGATCGGGATCAACAGCCCGGAGGACAGTGCTACATGGTCCCTGCCCTTTGTCAGGATTGTCTGCGCGTGTGGGAATTCGTCGACTGGGAAACCGCGATGCAGGCCACGTGTACCTGCGGCGGCCAGATCTGTTCCTGCCCGAAGTGCTACCGCCGCATCCAGTCCCTGCACGCCCGGCGCTGGGAGGCCGCGCAGCTCGGCCTGCCGAACGGCGTCGTGCTGCTCGGCTGGAACGCCTACGACGGCGCGCAGTTCACCGACCTGCGACGCGAACCGCTGAAGCACGACTGATCCGCAGGACACGGCCGGGCGGCTGCGCCGCACGCGGCCGGTCGCAGCGCCAGTGCCCGGCGGGCGTGACAGGAACGGCGCGCTGCCCCGCTGCCCGGAGCCTGCGCCGGTGCAGCCGTGCATCCGCTGCGCTGCGCACGGCCTGCTGCTGCTGCGCGTCATGCATTGCTGCCATGCCACGGAACGATGCCTGTCGTGTTCCGGGATTGCTGAATACATGATGGTATAAGTAATGATCTGAACAGGTTACCACCCACCTCCGGGCCGGCGTTCAGGCTGCATCCTGCGGCACCGTCAGCGGGGCTTCCGGTCGAAAGCTGATACGCTTTTTCCATCCGGCCCGAGGGGGCCGGCCCGTATCGCTCCGACTGCCTTCCCGAGACGCCCGATGACGCACCCCGCCTTCGAACACCTGCGCAGCCGTGCCGTGCCGGCGCTGAAGCTGGAACTGCAGGAGTACCGCCACCGCGCCACCGGCGCCCGGCACGTGCATCTGGCGAGCGACGATCCGCACAAGGCCTTTCTGGTCGCGTTCCTGACCGTGCCGCAGGACTCGACCGGCGTCGCGCACATCCTCGAACACACGGCGCTCTGCGGCAGCCGCCGCTACCCGGTGCGCGATCCGTTCTTCATGATGACGCGCCGCTCGCTGAACACCTTCATGAACGCCTTCACCGGCGCCGACTGGACGGCGTATCCGTTCGCGAGCCTCAACCGCAAGGACTTCGAGAACCTGCTCGATGTCTACCTCGACGCCGCCTTCTTCCCGCTGCTCGATCCGCTCGACTTCGCGCAGGAAGGCCATCGCGTCGAGTTCGCCGATGATTCCGCCGACGCGCCGCTGGTGTTCAAGGGCGTCGTCTACAACGAGATGAAGGGCGCGATGTCGAGCCCGGTGCAGGCGCTGGCGCAGCGCCTGCAGAGCGCGCTGTTCCCGACCACGACCTATCACCACAACAGCGGCGGCGAGCCCGGGGTCATTCCCGATCTCACGCATGAACGACTCGTCGCCTTCCACGGCGCGCATTACCACCCGTCGAACGCGGTGTTCATGAGCTACGGCGACCTGCCGGCCGCCGAGCTGCAGCAGCACTTCGAGGAACGCGCGCTGTCGGCGTTCACGGCCCGGCCGCTCGACCTGGCGATTCCAGACGAGCGCCGCTACGACGCGCCGGTCGCGGTCGAAGCCCCGTATGCGGCCGATGCCGAGGCGCTTGCCGACGGCACGCACGTCGTGCTCGGCTGGCTGCTCGGGCGCACCACCGATCCGCTCGAAACCGCGCGCGCGCGGGTGCTTTCCGATGTGCTGCTCGACAACTCCAGCTCGCCGCTGCGCCACGCGCTGGAGACCAGCGAACTCGGCGCCGCCCCGTCGCCGCTGTGCGGCTTCGACGATTCGACGCGCGAGACCACCTTCACCTGCGGCCTCGAAGGCTGCGCGCCGGACACGGCGGCGGCGGTCGAGCAGCTCGTGCTGGAGACCATCACCCGCGTCGCAGAGGACGGCGTCGCGCCCGAGGTCGTCGAATCGGTGCTGCACCAGCTCGAACTGCAGAGCCGCGAGATCAGCGGCGACGGCTATCCGTACGGCCTGAAGCTGATGCTCGATGCGCTGACGCCGCTGATGCACGGCGGCGATCCGCTCGACGGTCTCGACATCGATCCGGTGCTCGCCGAGCTGCGCCGCGAGGCTGCCGAGCCCGGCTTCATCCCGCAACTCGCGCGCCGGCTGCTGCTCGACAATCCGCACCGCGTGCGCCTGAGCCTGAAGCCCGATCCGGAACTCGCCGCCCGTCAGGCCGCGGCCGAGATCGAGCGGCTTGCTGCGCTGCGTGCGCAGCTCGATGCCGAAGCGCAGCAGCAGGTGCGCGCGCAGGCTGCAGCCCTCGCCGCGCGCCAGGCCCGCCATGACGATCCGGCGCTGCTGCCGAAGGTCACGCTCGCCGACGTGCCGGCGGAACTTGCGATTGCCACGGGCGAGACGCGGCAGCTCAACGGCGTCGAGACCGCCTGGTACGCGCAGCCGACCAACGGCCTCGTCTATCAGCAGTGGGTCATCGACCTGCCGGCGCTCGACCCCGGACTCGCCGGCCTCGTGCCGCTGTACGCGCTGACGCTCAGCGAGGTCGGCAGCGCCGGTCGCGACTATCAGGAAACCCAGGCCCTGCAGGCGGCGGTGACCGGCGGCATCAGCGCCCGCTGCCTGGTGCGCGCCGCGGTCGATGACCCGCAGCAGCTGCGCGCGGTGCTGGTGCTCGCCGGCAAGGCGCTGGCGCGCAACGCCGGCGCGCTGACGCAGCTGCTGCGCGACACGCTGCTGGAGCCGCGCTTCGACGAACTCGACCGCCTCGCCGAACTCGTCGCGCAGTACCGCGCCCAGCGCGACGAGGAAGTCGTCGACCACGGCCATGCGCTGGCGATGGGCGCGGCCAGCGAGGCGCTGTCGCCGGCCGGCGCGCTGATCTCGCAGTGGGGCGGCCTGACGGCGATCGAACGGCTGCGCGAGCTCGACGATGCGCTGTCCGCGGATGACGACGAAGCGGATGCGGCCCTCGCGACCTACGCGCAGCGGCTCGCGGCCCTGCACGCCCGGGTGCTGTGCGCGCCGCGCCGGCTGCTGGTGGTCGCCGAAGCCGGACGGCATGGCGAGCTGGCGGAACTCATCGCCACGCACGGCGCCGGTCCGGCCGCGGCCGGCACGGCCGTGACACTCGCCCCGGCGCTGCCCGACAGCCCGCCGGTGCAGGCCTGGACGCTGGCCACGCAGGTCAGCTTCTGCGCCCGCGCCTATCCGGCGGTCGCAGCGGGACATCCGGATGCACCGGCGCTGGTCGTGCTCGGGGACTTCCTGCGCAATGGCTTCCTGCACCGCGCGATCCGCGAGCGCGGCGGTGCCTACGGCGCCGGCGCCGGCCTGCACGCCGACAGCGGCAGCTTCCGCTTCTTCTCGTACCGCGATCCGCGTCTGGCCGAGACGCTGGCCGACTTCGATGCCTCGATCGACTGGCTGCTGAGTACACGGCACGAAGCCCAGCCGCTGGAGGAAGCCATCCTCGGCGTCGTCGCCGCGATCGACCGTCCCGGCTCCCCGGCCGGCGAGGCGATCAATGCCTGGTTCAGCGAGCTGTTCGGGCGCACGCCGGAGCAGCGCCGGCGTTTTCGCGCCCGCGTGCTGGCGGTGACGATCGAGGATCTGCAGCGCGTCGCCCGGACCTGGCTGCGCCCGGAGCTGGCGCGCACGGCGGTGATCACCAGCGCCGCGGCGCTGGCCGCGAGCGGGCTGAACGCGGAAGTCCGGACGCTCTGAGAGACCGCTGCCAGACCACTCGTTTCAGCCCCCTCTTCCTCCGGGGGAGGGGTTGGGGCGAGGGCTTCCTTCGAGCCTCAATACGCCCCGGCAACCATGATTCCGTGCCGGAAAAGCCCTCATCCCCGGCCCTTCCCCCCGTGAGGGAAGGGGGTGAAGCGGCTGGCATTCCTCCGCTACTTGCGCCGCGCCCGTGCAAACGCATCCGCGAACGCCCCGCCGCCGGCCGGCTTCTGCGCTCTGGCTGGCGGCTGCGCCTGTGGCGGACGGCCGCTGCGGGCCGTGCCGGCCGGCTTGCCCGCGCCCGGCTGGTGGTCGCGCGCCTGATCGGCCAGCCGCATCGTCAGCGCGATGCGCCGGCGCTTCACGTCGACCTCCAGCACCTTCACGCGCACGACATCGCCGGCGCGCACCACCTGGTGCGGGTCCTTGACGAACTTCTCGGACAGACACGAGACGTGCACGAGGCCGTCCTGATGCACGCCGATGTCGACGAAGGCGCCGAAGTTCGTGACGTTGGTGACGACGCCTTCGAGCACCATGTCCGCTTCGAGGTCCTTCAGGTCCTCGACGCCTTCGCGGAAGGCCGCAGTGCGGAACTCCGGGCGCGGGTCGCGGCCGGGCTTTTCCAGCTCGGCGATGATGTCGCGCACGGTCGGCACGCCGAAGCGGCCGTCGGTGTACTGCTCCGGACGCAGGCCGCGCAGGAAGCCGGTGTCGCCGAGCACGCCGCCGATGTCACGCCCGGCGCGCTTCAGGATGCGCTCGACGACCGGATAGGCCTCCGGGTGCACGGCCGAACGGTCGAGCGGGTTGTCGCCGTGGGCGATGCGCAGGAATCCGGCCGCCTGCTCGAAGGTCTTGTCGCCGAGGCGCGGCACCTTCAGCAGCTGCGCGCGGTTGCGGAAGGCGCCGTTGGCGTCGCGCCACGCGACGATGTTGCGCGCCAGCGTCGCGTTCAGGCCCGACACGCGCGTCAGCAGCGGCACCGAGGCGGTGTTGACATCGACGCCGACGGCGTTGACGCAGTCCTCGACCACGGCATCGAGCGAACGCGCGAGCTGCGTCTGGTTCACGTCATGCTGGTACTGGCCGACGCCGATCGCCTTCGGCTCGATCTTGACCAGTTCGGCGAGCGGGTCCTGCAGCCGGCGCGCGATCGACACCGCGCCGCGCAGCGACACGTCGAGCCCCGGGAATTCCAGCGCCGCGAGTTCGGAGGCCGAATACACCGAAGCACCGGCCTCGGAGACGACGATCTTGCCGAGCCCGAGGCCGGGCTCGCGCCGGATCAGCTCGGCGACCAGCCGGTCGGTCTCGCGCGAGGCCGTGCCGTTGCCGATCGCCACCAGCGCCACGGCGTGCGTGCGGCAAAGGACTGCGAGCTTCGCGAGCGCCTCGTCCCAGCGCTGGTGCGGCACGTGCGGGTGGATGGTCTCGGTCGCGAGCAGCTTGCCGGTGGCATCGACGACCGCCACCTTGCAGCCGGTGCGCAGGCCCGGATCGAGGCCGAGCACGGCGCGCGGACCGGCCGGCGCGGCGAGCAGCAGGTCCTTCAGGTTGGTCGCGAACACGCGGATCGCCTCGGTCTCGGCGGCCTCGCGCAGGCGGTTCTTCAGTTCGGTGTCGAGCGCGCTCGAGAGCTTGATCTTCCAGGCCCAGCGCACGCTTTCGGTGAGCCAGGCATCGGCCGGGCGGCCGAGCGCGCGCACGCCGAAGCGCGCCGCGATCATGGCTTCGGCCGGGTGCGGCTGGCCTTCGGCGACCGGCAGGTCGAGGCCGAGCGTCAGCACGCCCTCGTTGCGCCCGCGCAGCAGCGCCAGCGCGCGGTGTGACGGCACCTTGTGCAGCGGCTCGGCGAAGTCGAAGTAGTCCGAGAACTTCGCACCCTCGTCCTGCCTGCCATCGACCAGGCGGCTTGCCAGCACGCCTTCGCTCCAGAGCCGCTCGCGCAGCCGGCCGAGCAGTTCGGCGTCCTCGGCGAAGGTTTCCATCAGGATCTGGCGGGCACCGTCGAGCGCGGCCTTCACGTCGGCGACGCCGCGATCCGGCGCGACGAAGCCGGCGGCCAGGGCTTCCGGCGCCTGCTGCGGATCGGCGAGCAGGGTTTCGGCGAGCGGCGCAAGCCCCGCCTCGCGGGCGATCTGCGCCTTGGTGCGGCGCTTGGGCTTGTACGGCAGGTACAGGTCTTCGAGCCGGGTCTTGGTGTCGGCAGCGAGGATGTCGGCCCGCAGCGCGTCGGTCAGCCTGCCCTGCTCGCCGATGCTGGCGAGCACGGCGGCGCGGCGGTCTTCCAGCTCGCGCAGGTAGCCGAGACGTTCCTCGAGCGTGCGCAGCTGCGTGTCGTCGAGGCCGCCGGTGACTTCCTTGCGGTAGCGGGCGATGAACGGCACGGTCGCGCCCTCGTCGAGCAGGCGCACGGCGGCCTCCACCTGCGCGGGCCGCACGGCCAGTTCGGTGGCGATGGTCTGGGAGAGGTTCATGGCGGGCGGCAAACCGGCGGTTCCGGGGGCGATGGCTCCGGAACCGGCGCTGGGGGCGATGCGGCGGAGTCAGGAAAAAAAGACAGCGGCCCGCCTCAGAACAGCGGCTGTTCCGAGACGACCAGACCGTCCTCGTCGGCATAGAGGTAGTGTCCGGGCACGAAGCTGACGCCGGCGAAGCGCAGCGTCACGTCGCGCTGGCCCTCGTTGCGCTTGACGGTCTTCAGCGGGTGCACGCCGAGCGCCTTGCAGCCGATCTCGGTATCCGCAATGGCTGCCGAGTCGCGGATGCAGCCGTTGACGATGACGCCGGCCCAGCCGTTCTTCTCGGCCAGCGCCGCGAGCTGGTCGCCGACCATCGCGCAGCGCATCGAGCCGCCGCTGTCGATGACCAGCACCCGGCCCTCGCCTTTTTCCTCGACGGCCTTGCGCACCAGCGAGTTGTCCTCGAAGGCCTTCAGCGTCGTGATCGGACCGAAGAAGCTGATCTCGCCGCCGTAGTCACCGAACACCGGTTCGGCGATCTGCAGGCGGTCGGCGTGTTCGTCACAGAGGTCGGCAGTCTTGAAGCCCATCGGTCGGGGTCTCCTGCGAGCGGGTCTGAAGCGGTGATGGAAATGCAAATCACGCTGGCGAACTGCGGCACCGGCAAGGCGCGCGAGTGTAGCATGCGGCAGTGCGGCAAACCGGCCGCGCCTGCCCCCCGGAAGTCTGGACGCATGTGGCTCGAATGCGAGGATTTCAGGACCGCCGTGCGCCTGTCACCGCTGGTGTCGATCGATCTGGTCGTGCGCGATGCCGCCGGCCGCGTGCTGCTCGGCTGGCGCAACAACCGCCCGGCGCAGCACTGCTGGTTCGTGCCGGGCGGCAGCATCCGCAAGCAGGAAACCCTGGACGCGGCGTTCCGGCGCATCAGCCATGACGAACTCGGCCTGGGCTGCGAACGCGCCGAAGCGCGCTGGCTCGGCGTCTACGAACACTTCTACGACGATCACTTTGCCGGCACCGACTTCGGCACCCATTACGTCGTGCTCGGCCACGAGCTGGCGGTCGGCTCGGGGCTGACGACGCTGCCCGATGCCCAGCACGCGCACTGGCGCTGGTTCGAAGTCGACGAACTGCTCGCCAGCCCCGAGGTGCACCGGCATTCGAAGTGGTACTTCGATCCGCGGGCCTGCTGAAAAACCGGGCACGATGGATATAACTTTTAATCATTAAAACAAAATTATTCATAATGTAATAATGAAACGTATCGCCCGGATGCCGCACACCGGCAGCGGCACGGGCCTGTGATCCCGATTTCAATTGCTTCAGGAATGCTTGACCATGAATGAACTGGCCGGTTTTCTGGTCGGCACGGTGGTGGGATTCACCGGTGTCGGCGGCGGTGCCCTGATGACGCCGATCCTGCTCTTCTTCTTTGGCGTGGCCCCGCAGACCGCGGTCGGCACCGACCTGCTGTTTGCGGCGATCACCAAGTTCGCCGGCTCGCTCGTCCATGGCTCGCGCGGCTCGATCGACTGGCTGGTGCTGCGCCGGCTCTGCTACGGCAGCCTGCCGGCCGCGGCCCTGACGCTGTACGTGCTGCACGGCCAGCGCATCGACGGCGAGGTGCAGACGGTGATCCTGCGCACGCTCGGCATCGCGCTGGCGCTGACCAGCCTGTCGGTGCTGTTCAAGAACCAGATGCACCTGATCGGGCGCAAGCTGCGCATCGGCCGGCCGGAACGCTTCAAGCGCTTCCAGGGGCCGCTGACAATTTTCGCCGGCACCATCCTCGGTGCGCTGGTAACGCTGACCTCGGTCGGTGCCGGCGCGCTCGGGGCCGTGATGCTGCTGTACCTCTATCCGCTGCGCCTGACGCCGGCGAAGCTGGTCGGCACCGATCTCGCGCACGCGATTCCGCTGACGCTGGTCGCCGGCCTCGGTCACCTGTCGCTCGGCAACATCGACACCACCCTGCTCGGCGGCCTGCTGACCGGCTCGATTCCCGGCGTGCTGCTCGGCTCCTGGCTCAGTCACCGGCTCGACGGTGCCTGGGTCGCGCGCGGCATCGCCGTGCTGCTGCTGATCAGCGGCGGCAAGCTGCTGGCGATCTGAGGCGGCCTCAGCGGCTGGTGATCTTCAGCTCGATGCGCCGGTTGCGCCGGAAGGCCTCCGGCGTGTCGGCGGGATCGACCGGATGGAACTCGCCCATGCCGACCGCCGCCAGCCGCTGCGGCGGGATGCCCTGACGGATCAGGTAGTCGACGACCGCCTGCGCGCGCGCCGTCGACAGCTCCCAGTTCGAGCGGAAGCGGCTGGCGCGGATCGGCTCGCGGTCGGTGTGGCCGATGATCTCGATGATGACCGGCAGATCCTCGGGCAGCCGCCCGGACAACTGCCGGTAGACGCCGGCGAACTTGTCGAGATCGGGCTTGCCGGCCTCGCTGAGCGCGGCCTCGCCGGAGCCGAACAGCACCTCGGACTGGAACACGAAGCGATCGCCGACGACGCGGATGTCGGGATCGTCCTCGAACAGCGTGCGCAGCCGCCCGAAGAACTCCGACGCGTAGCGCGACAGCTGCTCGACGCGCTCGACCAGCCGCAGCCGAACCTGCCGGTCGAGTTCATCGAGGCGCTCGGCCTGTTCGGTGACGGTCGCATCGCGCTCGGCGAGCTTCGTCTGCGTCGCGGCGAGCGCCGTCGCCTGTTCGTCCAGCCGCCCGGCCAGCGCGGCGCGCTCGCGTTCGAGCCGGGCTTTCTCGGCCTCCAGGGCCGCGAGCTGCGCGGCGGCGGTCTCGCGTTCGACCGCCGCGCGCTGATGTTCGACGCCCAGCGTCGCCGCAGCCTGCGTGTGCGCCTCCGCGAGCGTCGCCGCCGCCTGCCGGCGCTCGGT
>NZ_DAOLKE010000083.1:0-3133 GCF_035331805.1 Plasticicumulans sp.
GGCAGCAGCAGGCAGGGCGGGATCGGTCTGATCATTCGCATCGCTCCGTCGCTCCGTCGCTCAGTCGTTCCGGCGCATCCGGCGCGGTTTCTTCGGGGGCGGCAGCGGCAGGGCCGCGGCGGTCGCGATCAGCAGTTGCTGCAGGCGCCCGGGCGTGTCGAGTTCGGCGTCGAGCCGGAAATGCGCCCTGGCATTCGGGTAGGGATGGTGTGCCGGCGCGCGCCCGAGCAGCGCCTCGCCGGCGGCGCTCGGCTTCAGGAACAGCTGGTCGTCGCAGATCAGCGCGACGACCCGGCCGTCAAGATAGAGCGCGTATTCGCCGAACATCTTGCGATGGCCCAGCGCCGGCCCGAGCCCGGCCTGCGCGCAGACGTATTCGACGAAACCGGCGTGCGAGGCCATGGGGGCGTCCTCCGGGCTGCGGGTTCAGAGATCCGGATCGACCCAGTACTTCGTACCCTCGATCGCGCCTCGGGCCATCAGCCCGTCCTGGCTGAGCGGGTAGATCAGGATGCCGTCGCGGGCTTCGATATCGGTCACATCGCTGCCGCTGCTGCCGGCGCGGGCCGTGGCGCTCGCCTCGCCGCCGAACTGCCAGCCCTGCTCCATGAAGCGTTTCAGCGTGTCGCGCTTGCGGAAGATCAGCACCAGGTTCAGCTCCCGGGCACCGAGCCCGAGGCCGACGCCGACGCTGGCCGAGCGCATCCAGACGTCCTTGCCGGTCAGGTTGTCGTGTACGACGCCGCGCCCGCCGCCGCCGCCGATGAACAGCACGTGCACGCCGGTGCTGCTGAACACCGCGTAGCCGGCCGCGCCGCGCACCTGCGTGCGTGCCTTCGGCTCCAGCGCGTACAGGGTTTTCAGGGTTTCGCTGCGCATCTGGCGGATCGCGGCCCGGGTTTCGGCCGGCGTCGGTGCATCGGCAGCGAAGGCCGGCAGCGTCACGGCGAGCAGCGGCAGCAGCAGGCCCAGCAGTCGGGGAAGGATCGGATTCATGGGCGGGCATCCCGGTGGCGCAGCGTGGTGGCGAAGCGCTCGGTCAGCAGCGGACCGAGCACCGAAGTCACGACCATCAGCACGATGACGCTGTTCAGCACCGTTTCGGTGATCAGCCGTTCGCCGTCGGCATTCAGCGTGTTGTAGGCCGTCAGCGCCACGGCCAGCGTCGCGGCCACCTGCGGCAGCGACAGCGACCACATCAGCAGCGTCTCGCGGCGCGCATAGCCGTACACCGGCCCGGTCACCAGCGCGGCGGCGAGCTTGCCGAGCAGCAGCGCGGCGATGATCGTGGCGACGAACGGCAGGCTGGTCTGCAGCGTCGCCGCGAACACCGGCAGGTCGAGCCGGTAGCCGATGATCACGAAGAAGAACGGGATGAACAGCGTCGCGCCGAGGAATTCGATCCTGCCGCGCACGGGGCCGTGGCCGATCACGCGGTTGACCGCCAGCCCGGCGAAGAAGGCACCGACGATGTCCTCCAGCTCGATGGCCTTGGCGCCCATCGCCGCGAACAGCAGGCAGAGCACCGCAAACAGGAACATCGGCGCCTCGCGATGGCGCCAGCGGCGCACGAAGCGCACGCCGAGCCATGGCAGGCCGATCAGCACCAGCACGCCGTAGACGCCGAGCGAGAACAGCTGCTCCAGCAGGCTCAGCCACGTGAAGCCGGTCGTGTGCACCGAGATGCACACGGCCAGCACCAGCAGCGAGGCGACATCGGTGAACACCGTGGCGCCGAGCGTGACGGTGACCACCTCGCTGCGCGCCAGGCCGAGGCGGCTCGCGATCGGCAGGCCGAGCAGCGTGTGCGAGGCGAGCAGCGAGCCGATCAGGAAGCAGGCGTTCAGCCCGAAGTCGAACAGCCAGCCGACGCCGATGCCGGCGAGCATCGGCAGCGCGAAGGTCGCGAGTCCGTAGCCGAAGGAGCGCAGCCGCGTCGCGTGGAACAGCCGCAGGTCGACCTCCAGTCCGGCGATGAACATCAGGAACACGCGGCCGATGCTCAGGAACAACTCGACGGTGCTGTTTTCGGGATTGCCGATCGCCAGCACCGATGGCCCGAACAGCACGCCGGCCACCAGCAGGCCGACAGCCCCGGGCAGGTGCAGGCGCTCGAACAGCGCCGGCATCAGCAGCACCGCGGCCAGCAGCAGCGTGAAGCGGTCGATCGGCTCGCCGTTGCGGAAATATCCGAGCAGCAGCTCGGGGGTCCAGCGTGGCAGCAGATACACGCTGGCAATGAGTGCGGCGGCGATCAGCAGCCACAGACGCAGACGACGCGACATGCGCAGACACTCCCGGAGGGATTTCGGGGTTGCGGCCACCACCGGGTGGTCGCGCGTCGCAGTATGGACGAATGTCGCTGCGCTGCCGCCGCGCCGTTGTGCCGGTCAGACCGCCACCGGGGCCGGCCTTCCACACCCGGGGCTTTTCCCGCACCATAGCGCCCCCCGCGGCCCCTGCCGCCGCCCCCTGTTTCCGCCGCTGCGGCTGTTGCCGTCGCCGCGCGGCCCGTCGCGACGCTGCCTGCGCGCCCGAATCCGCTGAACTCCGGACTTCCTCCCGATGAACATCAAAGACGAACTGGTTCGCCACTATCACTGGCTGCGCGTCTACGGCCTGAACGACTCGCACAGCGGCAACGCCTCGGTGCGCGAGGACGACACGGTCTGGGTGACGCCGACCGGCTGCTGCGCCGATCTGCTGAGCAGCGGCGATCTCGTCGCCTGCGACTTCGAGGGCCGCATCGGCCGCGGCGCCTCGCTCGATGCGCGGCTGCACGTCGCCGTCTACGGCAGCAATCCGCGCGCGCGCGCCATCCTGCACAGCCACGGGCCGTACACGGTGGCGATGACGATGGACAACGAGGAGTTCGTGCCGGCCGACTTCGAGGGCCAGTACTACTTCGGGCGCGTGCCGGTGATCACGATCCCGTTCGACCGCTACAAGGAGCTGGCGCCGCAGAAGGTCGCCGAGGTGCTGGCCGAGGTGCCGATCGCGGTCGTGCGCGGCCACGGCGTGTTCGCGGCCGCCGAAAACATCAACCTTGCCTACAAGTGGACCTGCTCGCTGGAGCTGTCGGCGAAGACCGCCTTCATCGCGCAGCAGGCCGGCAAGATCTGATGCCGGTCCG
>NZ_DAOLKE010000083.1:3233-12421 GCF_035331805.1 Plasticicumulans sp.
CGGGCGGCCGGGCGGGATTCGATGCCGGGTGCCGGCGGTGCTGCGTCATCCGGCAGGTCGATCAGCCGGTCGAGCGTGCAGCCGGTGTAGCAGTCGGTCAGCGCCCGTTCGCCGGGCGCGAGCAGCGCCGCGCCGGCGGCCTCGGCCGGCAGCGGACCGCGCACGCTGGCGAGGATGGCGCGCACTTCGAGATGGGCGTTGTCGCGCGCCGGCAGCCAGCCGCAGGCATCGCTCTCGATGATCAGGCCGTCCTCGCGCAGCCGCGCCAGCAGGTCGCGGATCGCGCGCTGGCGGGCGCAGAGCCTCTCGGCGAGCTCATCGGCGATCGGCGGCGGCAGGCCCTCGCGGTGGATGCGGCCGAGTTCGCGCATCAGCGCCAGCGCCAGCGCCTCGCGCGCGGCGTGGCCGTCGGGCTTGCCGGCGTTCAGCGCCCCCGGTGCCTGCCAGGCGCAGGACACCGTCGCGCCGAGCAGCACGATCATCCAGTTGACGTTCAGCCACAGGATGAACAGCACGGCGCCGGCGAAGCCCGAGTAGATCGCCGAGTAGTTGTTGGAATCGCTGAGCAGGCTCGCGAACAGCCGCCCGGCCAGCGACCAGACCGTCACCGCGAACAGGCTGCCGGCGATCGCCGCGCCCGGGCGCACGCGCGTGTTCGGCAGCAGGCCGTAGAGCAGCGCGAAGGCCGCCATGCCGAGGGCGTGCGGCACCAGCGCGAGCAGCGCGCCGCCGAGATCGGCGAGCGTCAGGTAGCCGCGCCCGGCGAGTCCGGCGAAGGCGCCGCGCACGGTGTCGGTCAGGCCGATGGCGCCGAAGGCGAGCACCGGGCCGGCGAAGGTCACCGACAGGTAATCGGCGATGCGGCGCATCGGCCGGCGCGGTTCGGCGACATCCCAGATCGCGTTCAGCGCCAGCTCGATCTTGTGCACGGTCGTGATCACCGTGTAGAGCAGCATCGCGATGCCGAGCGAGCCGAGCACGCCGACCTGCATCTTGCCGACGAACTCCAGGATGCGGTCACCGACCAGCGCCGCCTGACCGCCGAGCGGCGTCAGCGCATCGCGCAGCAGCGGTTCGAGCACGTCCTTGGCGCCGAAGGCCTGCAGCACCGAAAAGCTCACCGCCAGCAGCGGCACCAGCGACAGCAGCGTCGTGTAGGCGAGGCTGGCGGCGCGATCGAGCAGGTGGCCGTCGAACACGGCCTCGAAGACCGCGATCAGGATGCGCCCGAGCCGGCGAACCGAGGCGTGCGTGGCGGTATCGGTCGGCCGCGGCACACAGGCAGCGATCCAGCGTTCGGGCAGCAGCATCCGTCCTCCTCGATCCGCGCTCTCGACTTCAGGGCTGCAGGCGCCCGATCTGCCAGGCGTCGCCGGTGCGCACGTAGACGATGCGATCGTGCATGCGTCCCGGCCGGCCCTGCCAGAACTCGACGCGCCCGGGGTGCAGGCGGTAGCCACCCCAGTGCTGCGGCAGTTCAACCTCCCGACCGTCCCAGCGCGCCGCCTGTTCCGCAAACTGCGCTTCGAGCGCGACGCGATCGGCGACCGGCTGGCTCTGGCGCGAGGCCCAGGCGCCGATCTGGCTGTCGCGCGGGCGCACGGCGAAGTAGGCGGCCGAGTCGGCACGCGGCAAGGATTCGATGCGGCCCTCGACGCGCACCTGCCGCTCCAGCTCGATCCACCAGAAGCAGAGCGCCGCCTGCGGATGCGCGGCGAGTGCGGCGGCCTTGTGGCTGCCGTAGTTGGTGAAGAACGTGAAGCCTTCGGCGTCGCAGGCCTTCAGCAGCATCACGCGCGCCTGCGGCCGGCCGTCGGGGGCGACGGTGGCGAGCGTCATCGCGTTCGGTTCGGGCACCTGCGCGGCGACCGCCTCCTCGAACCAGCGCCCGAACTGGGCGAGCGGATCGGCGGCGACTTCGGTGACATCGAGCGTGCCGCGGGTGTAGTTGCGGCGCAGATCGGCGAGCGGGGTGGTCACGGCGGACACTCCTTATGGATGGAGAAGGGAAGCGGAAAGGCAAGGGCCGCGCAGGCATCGGCCGGATGCGCGGCCGGAGGAACGGTTGCGGCGGGCGGGGTCTATAAAGGTCCGGGTACGGGAGGCTGCTCCCGTAATCCCAGAGTCCGGATGACCGCCCAGATGACTGCCGCGAGGAGTTCGACATGATGGACACCCAGACCCATAACCTGAGCACCCTGTTCGCCCAGCTCGGCCTGCCGGAAGACCCGGCCGGCATCGACAGCTTCATCCGCGAACATCCGCTGCCGCCGGACATGCTGGTGGCCGATGCGCCGTTCTGGAACCAGACCCAGGCGAAGTTCCTGCACGATGCGCTGCGCGAGGATTCGGACTGGGCCGAGATGGTCGATGAACTGAACGTCCGCCTGCATTGAGCATGGTCAGCCGCCGCTGCGGCGGCGCATGTCCCGACGGCCCGCAGCCAGCGGCTGCGGGCCGTCGCATGTGCGGGCCTCAGCGGTGTCCGGCCAGCGGCCGGATCGCCAGCAGACCCGGCAGCGGACCGAGCGCCAGCAGCGGCAGCAGCCAGGCGATCGGCCAGTGCTGCACGAGGCTGCCGAACAGCTGGATGCTGACGACGGTGATGCCGAAGCCGATCGCCGTCACCCAGGTCAGCGCCGAGCCGAGATACGCCGGCGGTGCGGCGCGCGCGGTCAGCGTCGAGAACTGCGGCGAGTCACCGACGACGGTGATGCCCCAGACCAGCAGATAGGCGAAGAACAGCGGCCCCGGCAGTCCGAAGGCGAGCGGCGCGAGCAGGCAGCACGCGCACGACACCGCGAGCTGCACCTGCGCGACGCGCGCGCTGCCCCAGCGCGGCGACAGTTCGCCGCCGATGATGCAGCCGAGCGCGCCGGCGGCGATCGCCGCGAAGCTCCAGAGCGACACCGCGGGCGTGGTGCCGTGCTGCACGCCCCAGGCGGCGACGATGGCCGGCAAGAAGGCCCACCAGGTGTACAGCTCCCACATGTGACCGAAGTAGCCGAAGGCCGCCGAGCGCAGCTCGCGGCCGGCGAAGATCGTGCGCACCGCGCCGGGGTCGAAGCGCGCCCCGCGCTTCAGCTGCGGGCCGTCCGGCACCAGCCAGTACATCGCCAGTCCGCCGAGCGCCGCGCAGGCCGACACGCCGGCGAGCACGCCGGCCCAGGGCAGCGCCGCGCCGAGTCCCCGCAGCAGGTGCGGGAAGGCCGTGCCGACCACCAGCGCACCGACCAGCCAGCCGAGCGCGCGCCCGAGTCCGCTCGCATACCAGCCGGCCGCGATCTTCATGCCGACCGGGTAGATGCCGGCCAGACAGAAGCCGGTCGCGAAGCGCAGCAGCAGCAGCGCGGCGAAGCTCGGCGGCAGCGCCACCAGCGCGAGATTGGCACCGGCACCGGCGAGCGCGCAGACGAGGAAGACCGCACGCGGCGAAAAGCGGTCGGCGAGCGCGAGCAGCGCGAACACCAGCGTGCCGGCGATGAAGCCGAACTGCACGGCGGCGGTCACGTGCCCGGGCGCATCGGCGGCGAGCCCCCAGTCGCGCTGCAGCTCGGGCAGGATGGCGTTGCCGGCGAACCACAGCGAGGAGCCGGCGAACTGCGAGGCGATGATCACCGGCAGGATGCGGGCAGGGCGTTCGGCGTCGGACATGCGGGCGACCTGCGCAGGCGGGGGAGGGAGAAGGCAGAAGAGCGGCGATCGTAGCCGCTGGCGGCGGTCGCTGCGCCGGCTGCATCGGAGCCAGACGGCGGCGTGGCCCCGCTGCGCAGCGGCCGGAAGCCGGCCACATGAGCGGACCGTCACTGGCAGGCCGGCCGGCGCTGTTTATGCTGCACGGCAGCGGACCGGTGTCCGTGCAGGGGGAAGGTGCGATGTGCATGACGACCAGCCGCAGCGGAGCGGCGCGATGAACACGGCAGCCAGCGACGATCTGCAGACCCTGATCGCCCGTGTCGCGCTCGGTGACGGCGCGGCGTTCCGCCACCTGTACGAACTCTGCGCGCCGCGCATGCTCGGCGTGGCCCTGCGCATCCTCGTGCGCCGCGACCGCGCCGAGGACGCCGTGCAGGAAGCCTTCGTGAAGGTCTGGCAGCGCGCGAGCGACTATTCGGCGACCGCCGGCTCGCCGCTGGCGTGGCTGACGGCGATCGTGCGTCATCAGGCGCTCGACCTGCTGCGCAGCGACAAGCGCCGGCACACCGAATCGACCGACGACGACGACGAGGACGGCCCCGGCCGCCTCGATCCGCCCGACGAGCGGCCCGATCCGCTCGGCCTGCTCGAACAGGCGATCGACGGCCTGCGCCTGCGCGTGTGCTTCGATGTCGTGCCCGAGCAGCAGCGTCGCTGTCTGGCGCTCGCGTACTATCACGGGCTCACGCATTCGGAGCTGGCCGAGCACATCGCCGCCCCGATCGGCAGCGTCAAGGTCTGGCTGCGCCGCGGCCTCGACCGGCTGCGCCGCTGCCTGGAAGCCGCCCCATGAACTACGACCGTCCGCCGCTGATCGATCACCTCGCCGCTGCCTATGTGCTCGGCACGCTGTCGGCGCGCGCGCGCCGGCGCTTCGAGCGGCTCTGCCGCACGCTGCCTTCGGCCGCCGACGCCGTGCGCGACTGGGAGCGCCGGCTCGGCGGCCTCGCCGAACCGGTGCCGCCGGTCGCACCGTCGCCGCAGCTCTGGCACGCGATCGAGCGACGCACGCTCGGCGTGCGCGAACACCCGGAAACCGCCCGTCAGCCCGAAGCGCGCACGCGCCGGGAACGCAGCGAAAGCAGCCGGCTCGGCGACTGGCTGCGGCCGCTGCTCGGTTTCGCCTGCGGCCTGCTGCTCGCCGTCGGGCTGGTGCGGCTGTACCCGCAGGGCTTCGTGCCGGGCGAGCCGGTCGACGAGACCGCGCTGCCGGCGAGCTACATCGGGCTGCTGACCAACGCCGAAGGCCAGCCGGTGCTGCTCGCGAGCATCCGCCGCCACGGCCGCGAGCTGCAGTTCAAGGTGCTGAAACCGCTGACGGTGCCGGCCGGCAAGGTGGCGGTGCTGTGGGCGCTGGCGCCGAACGCCGCCCCGGCCGTGGTCGGCGTCGTGCCGTTCGCGGGCGGCGAGACCGCCGCGCCGCTCGCGAAGGCGACGCTGACGCTTGCCGGCAGCGCCGAGCAGTTGCTGAGCAACGTGCCGAAGCTTGCGCTGAGCTTCGAATCCGCCCCGCCGGCCGCCGGCGCCGCCCCGTCGCCGTTCGCGCTCGAAGGCAACTGCGTGAAGCTCTGGTAGGTCGTCCGCAGCCGCTCGCGCTGCAGGGCAGGGAACCGGCATGACGCCGCAGGCGGTGGTGACGGAGGCGGTCCGGGACTTGCCCGGCGGGGCGCAGCGGATCACTGCGCCGGCGGCGATCCGCACGGCCTACCGCCCCGACATCGACGGCCTGCGCGCCGTCGCCGTGCTGCTGGTGGTGATCCATCACGCCTTTCCGCAGAGCGGCGGCGGCTTCATCGGCGTCGACGTGTTCTTCGTGATCTCCGGCTACCTGATCACCGGCATCCTCGCCGGCGATATCCGCCAGTCGCGCTTTCGCCTCGCCGGCTTCTACGCCCGGCGCATCCGCCGCATCTATCCGGCGCTGCTCGTGGTGCTGCTGGCGAGCCTGCTCGCCGGCTGGTTCCTGATGCTGCCGAACGAACTCGCCACCCTCGGCCGGCACGTCGCCGGCGGCAGCGGCTTCGTCGCCAATGTCCTGTACTGGCTGCAGTCCGGTTACTTCGACCGGCAGGCCGAACTGCAGCCGCTGCTGCACCTGTGGTCGCTCGGCGTCGAGGAGCAGTTCTACATCGTCTGGCCGCTGCTGCTGGCGGGGCTGATGCGCCTGCCGCCGCACCGCTGCCTGCAGGCCGTCGGCGCGTTGCTGCTGCTGTCGCTGCTCGGCTGCATCGTCGTCAGCGAGCATGACCTGAGCGCGGCCTTCTTCCTGCCGCACACCCGCTTCTGGGAACTCGCGGCCGGCGGCTGGCTGGCGCTGCAGCAGGCCGGACAGCGGCCGGCCGCAGACGGCGTGCCGGCGACAGGTACCGGTCGCTGGCCGCAGCATGCCGCGAGCGTGGCCGGACTGTCCGCGATCGGACTCGGCGCCGTGCTGATCGACCGGCATTCGGCGTTTCCGGGCGCCTGGGCGCTGCTGCCGGTGGGCGGGGCGCTGCTGCTGATCCAGGCCGGGCCTGCGGCCTGCATCAACCGTCACCTGCTGGCCCGGGCGCCGATGCGATGGATCGGCCGGATCAGCTTCTCGCTGTATCTGTGGCACTGGCCGCTGCTGGTGTACGGCCGCATCTGGCTGGTCGGCGAACCGGACTGGCCGCAGCGGCTGGCGCTGGTGGCCGTGTCGGTGCTGCTCGCCTGGCTGTCGTACCGCTGGATCGAGACACCGTTTCGCAGCGCCCCGACGCGGCGGGCGCCGCGGCCCTGGTCGCCCGGACCGGTGCGCTTCCTGGCCGGCATGATGGCAGCGACCTTCTGCGCCGGAGTGGTGCTCCATCTCGCCCGCGGCTATCCGGATCGCATGCCGGACAAGCGCGACTACATCGCCTTCTTCGACGATTACCGCTACACCCGCACGCACGACCTGCTGCGCTTCGATCACCACGAGTGCAACTTCTACGACATCGAGAGCGGCCGCGCGAAGACCGCGATCGCCGCGACCTGCCTGCGACCGGCCGCCGCGCACCGGCGCAGCGTGCTGCTGTGGGGCGATTCACACGCCCAGCATCTCGCCTACGGCCTCGACCGGACGCTGCCGGCCGATGTCGCGCTGCTGCACGTCGGCGCCTCGGGCTGTCCGCCGAACGTCGATGACGTGCACCCGGACCCGCTCGACAGCTGCAACCGTGCCAACCGCCTGGCCTGGCAGGCGATCGGCGAGCTGCACCCCGATGTCGTGATGCTCGCCCAGCAGGGCGGGCATTCGATCACGCAGTACGACGCGCTGATCGCACGCCTGCACGCGGGCGGCGTCGCGCAGGTCGTGCTGATCGGGCCGGTGCCGCACTGGCAGCCCTTCCTGTATCAGGTGGTGCTGAAGAAGTACTGGCAGGCCACGCCGGCGCAGATCGGCAGCAACCTCGATCCCGCCATGTTCGGGCTCGATGCCGGCCTGCAGCGCCGCTATGCCGGCATGCCCGGCGTGACCTACGTGTCGATGATCGGCCCGCTGTGCCACGACGGCGCCTGCCTCGCCTACCTCGACGGCGATCGCAAGGAAAAGCTGATGACCTACGACTACGCCCACTTCACGCTGCCGGCCTCCGAATTCGTCGTGCGCACCGTCGTGTATCCGGCGATGTCGGGGCTGCTGAACTGAAGGCGGGCCGCACGGCGCCGGTGGCAGCAAATCCGGGCGGCGGATCGGCAGGCGGGTGCTGTTCTGCTGCCATGCAGCGCTTGTCTGCAGTCGGATGGCCGGGCCGGTGGTCACC
This sequence comes from Plasticicumulans sp., assembly GCF_035331805.1. NCBI lineage: Bacteria > Pseudomonadati > Pseudomonadota > Gammaproteobacteria > Candidatus Competibacteraceae > Plasticicumulans > Plasticicumulans sp. Next base: position 10,697 of record NZ_DAOLKE010000083.1, read on the forward strand.
CGACTGGCGGTGCCGCAGCCGCAGCCGGTCCGGGTACGGCCCCGGGCGTGGAGCGCGTGGCGTCCGCATTTCCTCTCTCGCCAGGTGCGGCCGAAGGCCGACAGGAGTCCTGCATGTCCAGCATCGCGATCGTGTTCTTCAGCGGCTACGGCCACACCCTGAAGCAGGCCGAGGCCGTGAAGGCCGGGGCTGCCGGGGTCGAGGGCGCCGAGGTGGCGTTCCTGCAGATCGACAGCGACGGCAATCTGCCGGAATCGGCCTGGGAGACGCTGGCCGCGGCCGACGCCATCCTCTTCGGCAGCCCGACCTACATGGGCGGTCCGGCCTGGCAGTTCAAGAAGTTCGCCGACGCGAGCTCCAGGCCCTGGTTCACGAAGGCCTGGAAGGACAAGCTCGCCGCCGGCTTCACGAACTCGGCGTCCACGAACGGCGACAAGTACTCGACCATCCAGTACTTCTGGACGCTGTCGCAGCAGCACGGCCAGATCTGGGTCGGCACCGGCCTGCTGCCGGCCAACGGCAAGGCCAACGGTCCGGCCGACGTGAACTGGACCGCCGGCTTCGGCGGCGCGATGTCGATCTCGCCCTTCGACGCCAGCCCCGACGAAGCCCCGCGCAGCGGTGACCTCGAAACCGCGCGCCTGCTCGGCGAGCGCGTCGCGCAGCTGGCGGGGCGCTTCGCGAAGGGCTGAAAGCCGGCGGCATCGGCCGCCTGCGTTGCGCACGGCGTTGCTGTCCGGCCCCGCTGCCTTTGCCGGAGAGGGGCCGGGCGCAGCGGGCAACGCCTTGTCAGTCCTCCAGCCCCTGCCGTCCGACGTAATCGCGCGCGAACTGCCAGGCGACGCGCCCGCTGCGTGAGCCGCGCGTCAGCGCGTAGCGCAGCGCGTCGCCACGCGCGGTTTCGTCGAACTCGCCGCGGTAGCCGAGCTGCGCGAGCCAGTGCGTGACCACGTCGAGATAATCGTCCTGGCGGAACGGGTGGAAGGACAGCCACAGCCCGAAGCGCTCCGACAGCGACACCTTCTCCTCGACCGCCTCGCCGTGGTGCAGCTCGCCATCGACGATGCGCGCATCGCGGTTCTCGCTCATGTACTCGGGCAGCAGGTGGCGGCGGTTCGAGGTCGCGACGATCAGCACGTTGTCGGGCGGCGCCGCGACCGAGCCGTCGAGCACGGCCTTCAGCGCCTTGTAGCGCGCATCGTCGGCCTCGAAGGACAGGTCATCGCAGAAGATCAGGAAGCGCTCGGGCCGGCCGTCGATGCGCTCGACGATGTCGGGCAGATCGACGAGATCACCGGCCTCGACCTCGATCAGCCGCAGGCCGCGCCCGTGGTATGCGTTCAGCAGCGCCTTGACCAGCGAGGACTTGCCGGTGCCGCGCGAGCCCCACAGCAGCGCGTGGTTGGCCGGCCGCCCGGCGACGAACTGGCGGATGTTGCGATCGAGTTCGGTCTTTGCGCGCTCGATGCACTGCAGGTCTTCGAGCCTGAGCGCGTGCGGCTGCGCGACCGGCTGCAGGAAGCCGCGCCCGGCGCGCTTTCGCCAGCGCGCGGCCCGGTGCACGCTCCAGTCCGGTTCGACCGGCGTTTCGGGCAGCAGCAGTTCGGCGCGATCGAGCAGGGATTCGAGGCGGGCGAGCAGCTCGGGGGTGAGATTCACGGACGGGCTCCGGGCACGGACGGGGCGCGCAGCGTAGCGCCGGGCGGCGGGGCGGGCCAGTTGCCG
>NZ_DAOLKE010000084.1:0-12221 GCF_035331805.1 Plasticicumulans sp.
CCGGCGGCGGCACCGCAACGACGACGGCCACAGCGGCCCCGCCGCCGCAGAGCCGCACGCGCACCGCGGTCAAGGAACTGCAGTCGCGCAACTACACGTTCGTGTTCGAACGCATCGAGGCCGCGGCCGACACCGGCGCCGGCTACTGGCTGCCCGAGGACATCTCGGCCGGCAAGAGCCTGAAGGTCCCGGACCGGCTCGACAAGAAGACCCTCGAAACCCTGACCGGCAAGGCCGGCGGCGTGCTGCTGCTGCCGCGTGAATGGTCCGGCACGCCGCTGCCGGCCGGCACCGGCAAGTGGCAGGGCTCGGCCGCGAAGGGCAAGGGCGTGACCGTGCAGAGCTACTCGGCCCCGAGTGCCGGCGCCGAGGGTTCGGTGGTCGTCGAGGTGCCGGTGAAAGACGCAGCCCCCGGCAGCACGCCGCCGGTGCTGACGCTGCCGGTGCGCGGCCACCCGGACCTGCCGGGGCTTGCGGCCGCGCGCATCACGCGCAAGGTGCTGAAGGACAACAAGGGCAACGGCGGCGTCAGCGGCTTCCGCATCAAGACGCTGAGCCCGGTCGAGTTCACCGACCTCGGCCTGAGCGACGGCTGGGGCGTCGAGGGCAGCGGTTTGCTGACCATCGACAGCCTGCCGTTCCTGAAGGGCGCGCAGATCGGCGTGATGCTGATCGACGGCGAACTCGGCTTCGCGGCGATCTTCGACGCCGGCGAGTTCAAGCTCGGCGGGCCGCTGAAGATGACCGGCGGCAATCTGGCGCTGGCGATCGTGCCCGGCGGGCCCCTGCAGGCCAGCGGCCGCATCGACTTCGCGCTCGGCGAGTACGCGAGCGGCTCGATCGCCGCCGGCGCCGGCCCCGGCGGCGTCACGCTCGACGGCTCGCTCGCCTTCGAGAAGGGGCTGTTCAGCGGCGAGGGCCATCTGCGCTACGCCGCCGGCAAGTGGTCGGCGGACGGCAGCTTCACGCTGCAGCGCAAGTTCCCCGGCGTCGACAAGCTGTCGCTGACGCTCGGCTACGACGGCGAAACGCAGCTGCTGCGCCTCGGCGGCGATGCGGATCTCAGCGTGCCCGGCTTCAGGAAGGCGAGCTGCGCGGTCGCTGCCGATGCCGCCGGCAACATCGCGCTGTCGGGCAGCGCCGAGCTTGCCGACACGCTGCCGAAGATCAAGGCCGGGCGGCTGACGCTGACGCTGAACCGCCCGGCCGGTGGCGACTGGAGCTTCGGCGGCAGCGGCGAACTCGAACCCGACCTCAAGGGCGTGCCGGCCTCGGCGAAGCTGCTGCTGAGCTACGCCGACGGCCTCGTCACCGGCAAGCTCGCGGCGGCGTATGCCACGAAGCTCGTCGGCGGCACGCTGACCCTGAACGCCAAGGCCGGCGTCGGCGAGCAGCCCGAGCCGCTGAAGGTCTGGGGCAGCGGCAACGTCGACTTCAAGGCCGCGCCGTGGCTGAAGGCGACGGTGGGCCTGACGCTCGGCGAGGACGGCACGCTGACCGTCGCCGGCAAGCTCGGCATCCCGGCGCCGGTCGAGCTGTTCCCGAAGAAGGAATACAAGAAGCAGATCCTGCCGCTCGCGGCGCCCTCGATCCCGATCTTCGGCTTCGCGGTCGCCGGCGTGAACGTCGGGGTGTTCCTGAACATCGACGGCTCGCTCGACTTCATCGCCAGCTTCGGGCCCGGCCAGCTCACCGAGGCCTCGGTCGGCATCACCTGGAGCCCGGACGACGAGGACGCCACCGAACTCGACGGCAAGGCCACCTTCGTGATCCCCGCCTACGCCGGGCTGAAGCTGACCGTCGATGCCGGACTCGGGGTCGGCGCAGCGGTGATCAGCGCCATCGGCGGCCTGAGCGTCTGGGGCGAACTGGGCGTTAAGGCCAGCGCCGGCCTCGGCGTCGACCTGAAGTGGAAGCCCGGCCTCGGCATCAAGCTCAACGGCGAGGCCAAGGCCGATGCCGAGGCGGTGCTGAAGCTCGGCGCCGGCGGCTTCATCAAGGTCGTCGCCAAGATCATCGGCACGATCTACGAGGAGCGCTTCCCGGCCGGCGAATTCACGCTCGGCTCGGGCCTGAAGATCGGCGTGACGCTGCCGGTCAGCTACGAGCCGGACAAGTCCTTCGAGCTCGACTTCTCGAAGATCGACATCCGCACGCCCGAGATCAGCGCCGGCGATCTCGTCGACAAGATCAAGGACCAGCTGCCGAGCCCGTGAGGCAGGAACGACGACGGCGCCGCCGGCCGGGCCGGATGCGCCGTCGGGGACAGGCGGGGGATGCCGTCTGCGCGCGGATCAGCCGGCGAAGCGCGAGGGCTCGCGCTCGCGACCGGTCTCGGCGGCTTCATCCTCGAAACCGGCGCGCTCGTGGACCAGGAAGGACGGCCGGCCCTTCAGTTCCTCGTAGATCTTGGCGATGTACTCGCCGACGATGCCGAGGCTGATCATGATGAAGCTGCCGATGATCAGCAGCGTGAATTCGAGCGTCAGGAAGCCGGCCGCGGCGTTGCCGCGCACCCACGACACCAGCGCCTCGCCGCCGACGATGGCCGCGAACAGCAGCGTCACCGAGCCGAGGATGGTCACCAGGCGCAGCGGCGCGCCGGTGAACGACAGCACGGCGGTGGTGGCGAGGTTGACGAGGCCGAGCAGCGACCACTTGCCGGTGCCGGCGGCGCGCGGCGCGACGCTGAACGGCACGCTGGCCTGCGGGAAGCCGATCCACTGCGCCAGGCCGCGGAAGAAGCGCTCGCGCTCGGGCAGGCGCTCGACCAGCACCTCGACCGCGGTGCGATCGAGCAGCTTGTAGTCCGACGCGCTTTCGAGATCGATGCGCCCGAGCCGGCTGATCAGGCCGTTGAAGAGCTTCGCGCGCGCACGCTGCATGAAGCTGTCGGTCGAGCGGTCGCGCTTGACCGCGTGCACGACCATCGCGCCCTCGCGCCAGCACTTCAGCATCTCCGGGATCGCCGACGGCGGGTGCTGCAGGTCGGCATCCATCGTGATCACGGCCTTGCCGCGCGCCGCACGCAGGCCGGCGAGCAGCGCGGCCTCCTTGCCGAAGTTGCGCGAGAAGCGCAGGCCGCGCACGTAGCCGTGCCGGGCGGCGGCTTCGCGGATCTGCTCCCAGGTGTCGTCGCGCGAACCGTCGTCGACGACGATCAGCTCGTGGCTGACGTTGCACTGGCGCAGCACGCCGGCGACGACCTCGATGGCGTGGCGGATGCCCTCGCCCTCGTTGTGCGCCGGCAGCACGACGCTGATGGTCGGCGGCTCCGGCTGCACGCGCGGGGTGGACGAATCGACGACTTCAAGCTGGACCATGATGACGATCACTCCGCGGCGAGGGCCCGGAAGGAAACCAGACGGATGCCGGCCTGCGCGCAGTGATCGCGGAAACCGGGGTCGGTCAGCGCGGCGAGCTCGCGCGACCAGTCGTGATAGGCGAGCAGCCGCCCGTCGCGCACCTCGGCGGCATCGAACTCGCCGGGGTGGCACATCAGTTCGTATCGACCGCCGGGCGCCAGACCTGACAGCGCCCGGCGCAGCTCCGGCAGACCGAGCCGACCGCTGCCGGCAAGACCGAGCAGGCGCGGCTGCGGCGAGTCGGCACGCGTGGCGGCGGCCATCGCGCCGAGCAGCAGGTTGCGGATCAGCCCCTGCGCGCCCTGCCACTCGGGCGTCGTGCGCCGCAGCCAGCGGATGCCGTGGCGGCGCGCGAGCCGGGCCGCGACCCGGTACAGGGCCGGCAGCATATGGACGTGCTCGTGGCTGTTGATGAAGACCGGATTAAGCCCGGCATCGGCGACGCGGGCGATCTGCGCATCCCACTCGGCCTCGACTTCGGCGAGCGGCCAGCGGCCGGTCAAGATCGCCGTGAGAGCTGCGAACTTGCCGGGCAGGCGACCCTCGGCGAGACGCGCGGCCAGCGCGCGGGTCAGCGGTTCACCCCAGCTCAGCGTCAGATGCACGCCGGCATCAAGCGCCGGCGTGGCGCGCAGGCGCGCGGCCGTGGTTTCGAAGCGCGGACCGTTGGCCATGACGCCGGTGGCGCCGACGCTGCCGGCGGCGTGCGCGGCGAGGATGCCGCGGCTGACGCAGTCGAAATAGCCGTAGTCGTCGGCGTTGACGACCAGCGCGATGCCGGCACTCACGCGTGGACCGTCCGTGCCGCGATCCGGGCGGCAGCGGGGACGGTGGCAGCGGGCGCGGGCAGGGCTTCGGTCATGGCGACGGCGGGCCGGCAGTGGCGTGCGCAGGGGCACGACGGGCGCGCATCATGCCCGACGCAAATGTCCCGCACAATGACCAGAAGCTGCCGAAAACAAAAGAATTTTCGGATTTCCGCTGCGAGGATTCCGGCCTCAGCCGGACTGCGTGCCGCAGACCGGACAGCCGGCGTATTTCGGCACCCGCACCTCGTGGAATTCCATGGTGCGTGCATCCATCAGCAGCAGCCGGCCGGTCAGCGGCTCGCCGGCCCCGGTCAGCACCTTGATCGCCTCGACCGCCTGCAGGCTGCCGATGATGCCGACCACCGGCGCCAGCACGCCGGACTGCGTGCAGCTCTCGGCCGGCTCCTCGGCCGAGCGGTACAGGCAGCGGTAGCACGGCGCCTCCGGCACGCGCGGATCGACGACCATCGCCTGCCCTTCCATGCGGATCGCCGCACCGGTCACCAGTGGTTTGCCGGCCGCCACACAGGCGGCGTTGATCGCCAGGCGCGTCGTCAGGTTGTCGGTGCAGTCGAGCACGACATCGGCGCGCGCCACCGCCGCGGCCAGCGCCTCGTCATCGAGCGCCTCGGCGATGGTCTCGATCGCGACCAGCGGATTCAGCGCCCGCACGCGGTCGCGGGCCGATTCGACCTTGGGCCGGCCGATGTCGGCCTCGGCGTGTGCGATCTGGCGCTGCAGGTTGCTGGTGTCGACGTGATCGAAATCCACCAGCAGCAGCCGCCCGACCCCGGCCGCGCCGAGATACATCGCCACGGGTGAGCCGAGGCCGCCGAGGCCGATCACCAGCGCGGTCGCCGCGCGCAGGCGCTCCTGACCCTCGATGTCGATCTCGGGCAGCATGATCTGGCGGCTGTAGCGCAGCAGTTCTTCGTCGTTCATCGCAGGGACTCCGGCGACCGGCCGCAGCCGGCGGGGTTCAATTCTGAAAAAAAGTTAAGGGCAGCCGGCAAGCCCGGGGCTTTACTGCCCCTGAGACACCCGGCTTCAGCACGCGCGGCCCCAGCACACACGGACGGCCGCCGGCCCGGATCGCCACCAGGGGCTATGCCATGACCGAAGGATCCCGCGAAACCGCTGCGGCTGCCGACGACCTCGCCTATCCGGAACCATTGCGCGATCGCGAACAGGTGCTGCTCGAACGCCGGCGCGCGCGGGCCGGCGTGCCGGACGATGCCGTACGCCTCGGCATGGCATTCTCCGGCGGCGGCATCCGCAGCGCGACCTTCTGCCTCGGCTTCACACAGGCCCTCGCCCGCGCCCGCGAGCTGCGCCAGGTCGATTATCTGTCGACCGCCTCGGGCGGTGGCTACTTCGGCGGCTTCCTCGGCCGGCTGTATGCGCGCGACTACGTGGCCGGTCCCGACAAGGTCGAGGCCATGCTCGACCCGGAACTGCCGCCCTCCGCCGCCGGGGTCGGTCGCGATGATCCGGCCTTCCGTCCGAACGCCTTCCGCTGGCTGCGCGAGAACGGCCGCTACCTGGCACCGAACGGTGCCGGTGACCTGCTGCTCGCGTTCGCCGTGGCGCTGCGCAACTGGGCGGCGATGCACCTGCTGCTTGCAAGCGGCGTGCTGGCGCTGCTGCTGCTGCTGCAGGTGCCGATCCTGTGGCTGCCGGCCGATGGTGCCGTGGCTGCCGCCCTGCCCGGCAGCGAGCGCCTGCTCTGGTGGAGTCCGCTCGCGGCGCTGCTGCCCTGGGTGTTCAACTTCGTGCTGCTGCCGCTCGGCTGGGCGTACTGGCTGATCGCCGCGCGCGAAGGCCTGGACGGCAAGGCGGTACCGGCACTGATCGACTGGCGCCAGCCGGCGGTGGCCGGGCTGCTGGTACTGCTCTGCCTGTTTTCCGGTCATGCCGGGGCCGGCATCGACCTGCTGCTGGTCACGGGTCTTGCGCTGCTGCTCACCCGGCAAGCGACCCGCGCCTGCCGCAGCCCGATCCCGCGCGAGCGCGCCGACAAGGCCCGCGACCTGCTGTCGCGCCGGCTCGGCAAGGCCTTGCTCGGCTTCGGCCTGCTGCTGGCACTGGTGCTGATCGACACGCTCGGACGCACCTGGTATGCGCTGCTGACGCACACGGATTCGGGGCTCGGTGCCTGGTTCATCGCCATCGGCGTCGCGATCCTGGCCGTGGTCACGCGCGCCTCGGCGCTGGTCGAACTGCTGTCGAAACTCACCGGTCACGATGCCGGCAGTGGCGCCCGCGTGTCGGTGCAGATGCTGACGCTGATCGCAGCGCTGGTGCTCGGTACCGGCGCGCTGTCGCTGATCGATCTGGCCGCGCAGGCCTTCGTCTGGGGCTTCGAAGCGCCGGCTGGCGTGCCGGCCACGCTGGTCGGCAGCGGCGCCGGCGGCCGGCTGGCCGGCAGCGAGGCACACACCGGCATCCTGCTGCTCGGCCTGATCGGCAGCACGGCGGTCAGCTGGGCCATCGGCAGTCGCGACAGCCTCGGCTTCCTGAACCGCACCTCGCTCGATCCGCTGTACAGCGCACGCCTGACGCGCGCCTATCTCGGCGCCTCCAATCCGCGCCGCCACGATGACAGCGCCTTCGAGGCCGTCACCGAAGTAGCCCCCGGCGACGACATCGGCCTCGACGATTACCACCGCCGCGGCATTCACCGCGGCGCACCGCTGCACCTGATCAACGTCACGATCAACGAGACCGTCGACGGAAAATCCCAGATCCAGCAGCAGGACCGCCACGGCCTGACGCTGGCGCTCGGTCCGGCCGGACTGTCGGCCGGCGTGCGCCATCACGCCGTGTTCGTGCCGGACGGCGACGATGATCGCGACGACTTCGAGGAAACAGCGGCGATCCCGCGTGACCGGCCGCAGGCGCTGGTGTTCGGCCCCACCGTCCACGACGACGAGGACGGCGAGCGCCTGCCGGTGTTCGCGTGGGAGCAGCCGGCAAACGGCATCGCCCCGGTCTGCGCAGGCGCACGCCTGTATACCGCCGAGCCGCTGACGCTCGGCCACTGGCTCGGCATCTCCGGCGCGGCATTCTCGACCGGCCGCGGTCAGGGCACGAGTTTCGGCGTCAGCCTGCTGTCGGGCTTCTTCAACGCCCGACTCGGACGCTGGTGGGATTCGGGCGTGCGGCGCCAGAACACCTGGCGCGATCTGCCCTCGCGGCTGTTCGGCGCACACGCGCTGCTGCTGCGCGAATTCCTGGCCCGCTTCCCGGGCACGGCGACCCGGCACTGGTTCGTGTCGGACGGCGGCCATTTCGAGAACCTCGCGCTGTACGAACTGATCCGCCGGCGCCTGCCGTGGATTCTGGCGATCGACGCCGGCTGCGATCGCGACTTCACGTTCGATGATCTCGGCAACTTCGTGCGCAAGGCCCGACTCGACTTCGGCGCCGAGGTACGCTTTCTCGATGCCGATCAGATCAGGGACACGGAACTGGCACGGTACGGCATCGGTGCACTGGAATCCCTGCGCATCGATCGCAGCACTGCGGATGCTTCGGCACGGGCATGCGCGGCATTGGCCAGTATCAGATATGCCGACAAAAGCTGCGGCGTACTGTTGTACGTGAAGGCAACCCTCTACGCCGATCTGCCGGCCGACGTGCGCGAATACGCCGCCGGCCACCCGGCATTCCCGCACGAACCGACCTCGGACCAGTTCTTCGACGAGGCGCAGTGGGAAAGTTATCGTCGGCTCGGCGAGCACCTCGGCCGTGTACTGCTCAAGCTCCCGCCGGCCGGCTCACCCGTGGATTCCGCAAACACATCCCCCTCACCAGGCTTGCGGCAGCTGTTTGCTGATCTGCAGCAAACCGTCGGCCGCTGATCGATCATCACTGGCATCGGACATCCCCAGCATTGCCATCCGGACAGGATGTCTGAATTACGACCACCGCCGGATAGGCACGACCCCCCATCCACGGCAGCGTTAGCCGCGCATCCGGGCCCAGCCCCGGGAAAGCCCACCACAGAGAGGGACAAGAGCAATGAGAAGCCTCTGCCTGCCTGCCGCCGCCCTGGCCGGCCTGTTCGCCCTGCAGGTCCCCGCCTTCGCAGCCCCGCCGATGGACGAAGCCAAGGCCGCCGGCAAGAAACCGTCTGATCTGCCCGAGCTCGCGATCGACCTGTTCAAGGACATGGACAACGGCATCGCGCTGTCACCCGACGAGATCAAGGGCCGCAACACCTGGATGATCTGGACTGCCGGCAATCAGGCGTTCTGGAATCACATCGCGCAGCACAGCTTCGGCACGATCGACCTGCTGAAGATTCTCGATTCGCGCAAGCGCTCCGAGCGCTTCAATTACTACGGACTGATGAACGAACCCGGATTCAAGCAGGCAAGCAAACCCGATGCCTTCGGGCTGTGGCTCGACGTGCCGTCCGAACCGGAGGCCGCCGGCGTCGATCCGGCGATCTACGGGCGCTCCAGCGGCATCGTCGGCCTGCGCCTGTTCCCGAATCCGGAATTCACGCCCGAAGCCGCGAAACGCTGGGATGCCGAACGTTATTACGGCGACCGCAGCTATTACTACGATCCGAAGCTGATCCGTCCGTACCGGGTCGGCATGAGCTGCGCGTTCTGCCATGTGTCCTTCCATCCGCTGCATCCGCCGGCAGACCCGGCCGCGCCGACCTGGAAGAACCTGTCGACCAACATCGGCGCGCAGTATTTCTGGGTCGGTCGCATCTTCGGCTATGACCTCGAAAACGACGACTTCATCAAGCATCTGCTGAACTCCGCCGAGCCCGGCGCGCTCGATACGTCCTTCATCGCCTCGGACAACATCAACAATCCGCGCACGATGAACGCGATCTACAACGTCGCGGCGCGCCTCGAAACCGGTCATGAGGAACAGCTCACCGGCGGTGCACTGGATTTCCCCGGCAACACCGCAAAGATGAAGGTGCCGCACATCCTGAAGGACGGTGCCGATTCGATCGGCGTGCTCGGCGCGCTGGCGCGCGTCTACCTGAACATCGGCGAATTTCATCAGGAATGGCTGACGCATTTCAGCCCGATGGTCGGCTTCAAGCCGCAGACGCCGATCGAGGTCAAGGTCATGCAGGCCAACTCGACCTACTGGCTCGCCGGTCAGGAGCGCGTCGGCAACCTCGCGAAGTTCTTCGTCAAGGCGGCGCTGCCGACCAGTCTCGCCGATGCCCCCGGCGGTCAGGACTTCCTGCCGAAGGATGCCGGCGTCGTCGCCCGCGGCAAGGTGGTGTTTGCCGACAACTGCGCGAGCTGCCATTCGAGCAAGCAGCCGCCGAAGGAAATGACCCGCGGCACGCCGGAATACCAGGCCTGGATGCGCACCGAGGTCGCGAAGCCGGACTTCCTGCAGAACAATTATCTGTCCAATGAAGCCCGCATTCCGGTCACGGTCGTCAGGACCAATGCCTGCGCGGCGCTCGCGACCAATGCCGTGCGCGGTCACATCTGGGACAACTTCTCGTCGGAAACCTACAAGACGCTGCCGTCGGTCGGTGACATCGACGTGATCAATCCGGTCACGCGCGAGCCGTGGAAATTCCAGGCGCCGGCCGGTGGCCCCGGCTATTACCGCGTGCCGTCGCTGGTCAGCGTCTGGGCCTCGGCGCCGTTCCTGCACAACAATGCCCTCGGCATCTACACGAATGACCCGTCCACGGCCGGACGCATGAAAGCCTTCGACGACGCTGCCGAGAAACTGCTGTGGCCGCAGAAGCGCGAGAACAGGATCTACCGCACGAGCGGCGTCACGTTCTTCAAGCTCAACGAGGTCTTCCTGCCCGATCTGCTGAAACCGCTGGCCGATGACGACGGCTATCTGCGCATCGGCCCGATTCCGGCCGGCACGCCGATCAACCTGCTCGCCAACCTCGACGTGACCGTCGACCTGAAGGATCCGAAGCACGTCGGCCGGCTGCTGAAACTGCTGACCAAGATCAAGTTCGATCTGGCGCGCATCAAGCTCGGTGGCCTGAGCGAAACCGAAAGCACGGCCCTGCTGAAGGAACTCGTGCCCGATCTGCTGAAGCTCAGCAACTGCCCGGATTTCGTCGCCGATCGCGGCCATGAATTCGGTGCCGAGCTGCCCGATGCCGACAAGCGCGCGCTGATCGAATTCATGAAGCTGATGTGACCTTGCCTGCGCCCGTCCGCCAGGCGGCGGACGCGGCGCGTTCGAACGCTGATCCCGCTTCAGGAGAATCGGCCATGAGCACCCCGGAATACGATTACATCATCGTCGGCTCCGGCGCCGGCGGCGGCCCGCTTGCCGCGAATCTCGCGAAAGCCGGTCATCGCGTGCTGCTGATGGAAGCCGGCGGCGACGATGAAACCGACAATTACCGCGTGCCGGCCTTCAACGGTCAGGCCTCCGAAGACCCGCTGTATCGCTGGGATTTCTTCGTCAAGCATTATTCCGAGCGCCCGCAGCGCGACAGCAAATACGTGGCCGCCGAGGACGGCATCCTGTATCCGCGCTGCGGCACGCTCGGCGGCTGCACCGCGCATAACGCGATGATCACGGTGCTGCCGCATGACAGCGACTGGAACCACATCGCCGAAATCACCGGCGATGCAACCTGGCTGTCGGGCTACATGTACCGCTACTGGCAGCGCCTCGAAGCCTGTCGTTATGTCTCCAGACCCGCCGAGGGCGAGGACAATCCGAGCGGCCACGGTTACGACGGCTGGCTCAGCACCGAGATGGCCGATCCGGCGCTGGCGATCACCGATCCGCAGCTGACGACGGTGCTCGTCGATGCGGTGCTGGAGGTCAAGCACAACCGGATCGAGCGCATCGACCAGCTGCTCGGCCTGCGCTTCGATCCGAACGACCGGCGCGTGCAGACCAAGAGCCCCGAGGGCCTGGCCCTGACGCCGATCGCGACGCACAAGGGCCAGCGGGCCGGCGCGCGCGACGCGATCCGTTCGGCGCAGCAGTCACACCCCGAAAACCTGACCGTGCAGCTGCACAGCCTCGTGACGCGCGTGCTGCTCGACGAAGACCTGCGCGCCACCGGCGTCGAATACCTCGAAGGCGCCAGCCTGTACCGGGCCGATCCGCGCGCCGCAACGCAAGGGCCCGAACCCGGTGCACGCCGGCAGGTGCTGGCCAGGCGCGAGGTGATCCTCTGCGGCGGCGCCTTCAACACGCCGCAACTGCTGAAGCTCTCCGGCATCGGGCCGCGTGCCGAGCTGGAGAAGTTCGGCATTGCGGTCCGCGTGGAATTGCCCGGAGTCGGCGAGAACCTGCAGGACCGCTACGAGGTCGGCGTCGCCAGCGAGATGCGCCGCGATTTCCGCATCCTCAACGGCGCGTCCTTCCGCGCCACCGGCCCCGACGGCCAGCCCGATCCGGCCTACGTCGAATGGCAGCAGGGCAAGGGCCTGTACGTCGCCAACGGCGCGGTGATCGGCATCATCAAGCGCTCGACCCCGGATCGCCCGGAGCCGGATCTCTACATCTTCGGACTGCCGAGCTTCTTCCGCGGCTATTACCCCGGCTATTCCGAGGTGATCGGCCCGGTCAAGAACCATTTCACCTGGGCGATCCTGAAGGCCCATACCAGTAACTGCGCCGGCAGCGTCACGCTGAAATCCGCGGATCCGCGCGACCGGCCCGACATCAACTTCCGCTATTTTGACGAAGGCAACGACGCCGGCCAGCAGGACATCGATGCCGTGGTCGCCGGTGTCGAATTCGTGCGCGAGATGAACAAGGGCCTGCTGAACAAGCTCGTGACCCGGCGCGAGGTCGTGCCCGGCCCCGACATCGAATCGAAGGAACAGATCGCGCAGTTCATCAAGGACGAGGCCTGGGGTCATCACGCCTCGTGCACCTGCAGGATCGGCCCGTCCAGCGATCCGATGGCGGTGCTCGACAGCCGCTTCCGCGTCTACGGCACGAAGGGCCTGCGCGTCGTCGATGCCTCGGTATTCCCGAAGATTCCGGGCTTCTTCATCGTCACGCCGGTCTACATGATCAGCGAGAAGGCGAGCGACGTGATCCTGGAGGACGC